>DATLVW010000159.1:0-12008 GCA_035577085.1 Thermoanaerobaculia bacterium | reverse complement strand
CCTTCCGCGGGCGGCTGAGGCGCGTCGGCGGCAAATGCGTTGAACGCCAGCAAGGCGGTTGCGGCGGCTGCGAAGATGACTCTTTTCATGTGTAGCTCCTTGGCGCGACTTCTACCACAGCGATGGCGAAGTCGCGGAAAGCCTCACAGGAACGTTCGGATAGTTTCCAAGAACCGTTTCACGCGGAGACGCGGAGGCGCGGAGTTGGTTACCTCCGTGTCCTCCGCGCCTCCGCGTGAAACGATTATCACTTCTCGTGCGGAAGAACGCCTGACTCAACTTTCTTCTCGATGCGCCGGTCGGGGGCAAGCCAGATCATCGCAACAGTCAAGTAGATCGCGCCCGCGATCCAGCGTTGGTAAAACGAGAGCGGAATCGCGATCGCGTACAGCGCCGCAGAGATCTTTCCCTTGACGTCGTCGCCGACCGCGGCAGCGAGGGGCGAGTGCGGACCCTGGTCGGCGATGATTGCGAACTGCAGGATCGTGTACGCGATCGCCGCCATGAGCAGGACGACTCCGTACGCCGCCAACGGAATCGACGCGAAGTTGTTCTCTCCCATCCATCCGGTGATGAACGGCACCAGCGAGAGCCAGAAGAGCAGGTGCATGTTCGCCCAGAGGATCCGGCCGTTCACGCGGTTGACGGCGTGAAACATGTGGTGATGGTTGTTCCAGTAGATGGCCAGAAAGATGAAGCTGAGCGCGTAGGTGAGGAGCGACGGAATGAGCGGCCCGAGCGCGCTCCACGCCGTCCCATGCGGTACATGGAGCTCGAGCACCATGATCGTGATGAGAATGGCGACCACGCCGTCGGTAAAGGTTTCGAGGCGGGCTTTGGACATCGCGTCAGTTTAGATCGTGCGCGATGGATGCAAAAGAGCGTCAGTCGCGAGCCATCGCGGTCGATGGCTCGCGATCACGAACTTGGAGCGGTGTTCTCGTGGCAGCTTAGGACGAGTAGATCGTCACGCGCACCCAGTCGACGATGGTGTCGTCTTCCACGTAGACGTCGAGAGTGGGTGGCCTGACGCGTACGTTGCAAAACAATTGATTGAGTTTGTCGGCCGGGATGTTGACCACAAGAATCTCCTCCCTCGGCGTGACACCTGTTGGCCAGATTCGACCCGACGCGAGGATCTGAGTTGTGCCGAAGGGTGCAACGCCGATCACGTAGTCGTCGTTCCCGGGCTGATCACTTCCGCATGGCTTCAAGTGGATCTCAACCTTGGCGCCGCAGAACTTGCAATTCAGACAAGAGCCGACCGGAAAGCTGTCCCCGAAATGCTGGTTGCAGCTCGCCGTGTCGTACCTGCTGATTGCGGCGCCGAGGAACGTGGTGAGGGTCGGGCTCGGCGTCGTCGGGTCAACGGGTTGAGCGAACGAGTCCATCAGCCCGTGCGTGTAGACCGTGACGACCGAGCAGCGGGTTGGGGAATCGGCAACGCAGGACGGTGCGTCGGCCGGCGAGATGCAGGACTGAAGCGCCGGGCAAGGGAAGTTTATGCATGGATTGCGGGATAACTGCGCCGCCGCCACGCTGGCGAAAAAAAGACTGAAAAGAATCACGCCGAATCGCTCTCTCATCATTTGAATCCTCCGTAGGGCAAGGCTCACGCGGACGATCAACTTGTTGCCGAAGAGCCCGCTCCCGGTAACTATGTAGGTTCGCTTGCGGAGTAATTCAAGAAGGAAAAATGGTAGCGGCGGTCGAAACGCTACTTCAACCCCTCGAACAGCGCCACATACACATCAATCCCATCCCACAGATTCTGCAGACGGATATTTTCGTTTGCGGCGTGCTGGTTGTCGTCGTGGTTGGCGATGGGGAGGACCAGTACCGGCGTGTTGGCGGGCTGCTGGAAGAGGTACATCGGGATGCTGCCGCCGAGGGTGGGGACGCGGACAGGATCGTGGCCAGCGGTGGTCATGAGCGTCGCGATCTGGTTCGAGAAGGGGAGGTCGAGCGGCGTGCGGGCGGGTGGATAGCCGGAGCCCCAAACGGCTTTGACGAGCTTCGCGTGCGCGGCGCGCACTGCCAGGTCCGGGGTTGTGCGAACGATCGTGTAGCCGAGGGTTTCGAGGTGGTGCTCGACGAGCGCCTTTACCGACTCCGGCGTTTCCGCGGGCACCAGGCGGAAGTCGAGCGACGCCACCGCCTCGGTCTGAATCGTGTTCGACGCCTGCGCGCCGACGTGTCCCGACTGGATGCCTCGGACGTTCAACGCGGGCAGCATCAGTAGCTCGTTCAGCGGGCGGCCGTTCCCTTCGGTCTCTGCGATTGCGAACTCGTGTTTCAGGTCCGACTCGACGGGAGGCATCTTCGCGATCGCGTCCTGCTCGGCCTTGGACGACGGCCGGACGTCGTCGTAGAAATGCGCGATGAGAATGCGACCGCTCTCGTCGCGCATCGAATCGATCAGGTGCGTGAGCCGGACGATCGGGTTCGGGACCCAGTTGCCGTAATGGCCGTCGTGGAGTCCTTTCACCGGACCGTAGACCGTGAGCTCGAGATCGACCACGCCGCGCGCCCCGAAGACGAGTTGCATGCGCCGGCTCTGGTGAACCGGCCCGTCGCAAAGAATCCACGCATCGGGACGGAGGACGTCGGGATACTTCGCCAGATACGCGGCCAGGTGTGGTGAGCCCGCTTCCTCTTCGCCCTCGAAAACGAAACGGAGATTGACCGCCGGTTTGTGACCCGCGGCGCGCAGAAGATCGAGTGCGGCGGCCATTCCGACGATCGGAGTCTTGTCGTCGCCCGCGGAGCGCGCGTAGATCCGCCACTCGGGGTTCAGCTCTTTTGCACTCCGCCAATCGATATCGTTACCCGCGGCATCGCGCATGACGGGAGTCCACGGCGCGCTTTTCCACTGCGTGGCATCGACTGGTTGGCCGTCGTAGTGCGCATAGAACGCGATGGTGCGCGTCGCGCCCGGCACGCGAAGGTCGCCGATGACGATCGGCGGGGCGCCGTCGAGCGCGAGCAGCCGCGTCGGTACGCCGCGTTTCTCGAACATGGCCTGAACCGCGGCGGCGTTGCGCGCGATGTTGGGCGTATCGGAGGCGAGGTTGGGAATCGCCAGAAGATCGATGAACTCGGCGATGACGGCGTGCTGGTCGGGCTTCTGGCCGAGAGCTGTGGTCGCGAGAAAAAGGAGAAGGATGGTGAGGCGTTTCATCGCGCCTCACCATACGTGATTTCCGGTTCTGCTAGTAGTGACGTTTGTGGTGGTTGCGCAGCATCTGGACGCCTTCGCCGACCGCGCCACCGATCAGCGCACCCTTCAGCGGCTGATGGTGATCGATTGCCGCACCGGCGACGGCTCCGATGACTGCCCCTCGGGTCTGGCTGTAGTGGTGCTGGTAATGGCGATAGTGGTGATGATACGTCGAGGCGAACGTGCTTCCGGCAGGCAGAAGGAGCGCCAAGCTCAACATCGCTGCCTGGATCTTTTTGGTGGCCATTTGGGGTGTTCCTCCTGGCCTGTACTAGTGCGAGATCGGTGCCGCTTAAACTCAACAGTTGAAGAGATTTAGATCAGTGAAAACCGGTGATCAGAACCGCGTCCCGGCTCAGCGGGCCGCGGCAAACGATCGCCGTTTTCCCGTCCGGAAGAACATCGAAGAAATACGCGTCGTGTTCCTCGAGGGTAGTGAGCTTCTGTGGCGGACCAGTGAACGGAATCCGCCAGATGTCGGCGTGATCGTTCTGAAAATCGTTGACGAGCAGAGAATTACCGTCAGGGCTCCACCGAACGATGCTGTGAGAGTGGAGAGAGACTGGAATACTCCACGTCGTCGCACCGCCCGCAGCCGGCAGGATGCCGAGGCGGTCGTGTCCGTCGTTGTAGAGGATGGCGAGCCGGTCACCGCTTGGAGACCACGACGCAAAGGTGACGGGACTGGACGTCAACTGCTTCGCGCCTGTACCGTCCATGCGAATCTTCCAGAGTCGGCGATCGACTCTGTAGGCCAGCCATTGGCCGTCGCGCGAAACGTCGATCGGATGGCCGTCGACTCCGCGCACGATCGTCCGTGTTCCTTGGAGGTCGTAGCCTGTGGCGCGAACCTCGTTGCCCGAAGGGCCGGGTGCGATGAAGGCGAATCCGTTGGAGAACGCGGCGGGAAACATCGCTGCACCGGGAGGCCGGGTAAGTGGCTTTGAATCTCCGCCGTCGGCATTTGCGATGACGAGATTGATGTCAGTTTCTTCGACGGCGCTGAAGATGATGCGGCCGTCGGGTGCCAGCGACAAGCCCTCCCATCCATCCATTTTTCCTGTCGAGATCTTCTGACGCTGTTCGCTGTGTCCCAACGGAACGCGCCACAACTGACAGGACACGTCGTTCCCCACGGTCAGGAGCGAGCGGCCATCTGCCGAGATCGTGGCCGCGCGGTAAAACAGCAGATCCCTGGTGATCTGACGCGGAGCGCCCGACGGATAGGGAACGAACCATAGCCGCAGGGCCAATCCCGCGGACGCAAAAGGATCGTCCTGACGTGTGCCAACGACCACGAGACCCGTCATGTCAGGCAGCCACGCAGCTTGTGCGAGAGCGCGCCAATTTCCATCGCTCAGCGGTTTCGCGGTTCCGTGCTCGGGATCGAATGCGAACAGATTCGCGGCCCAGGGATGCTCGGCGCGTGCGACGGCCGTCGCGATTATCGATCCGTCGGGTGACCAGCTCGGACCTCCGAAGAAGATCGGGGCGAAGAGCTCGGGATACCGCCTGGTAGCGATCATGCGTGCGCCCGTGCCGTCGCTGCCCGCCACCATGAGTGCGCTCTCGCCCGGCCGCGGGAAGTCGCGCCGCAGGTAAGTTATCCGGCGCCCGTCCGGCGAAAACGAAGGCGAGTCCTCGATGCCTTCGAGAAGCCGCTCTGGCTGGCCGCCAAGCGTCGACACTCGATAGAGCGCCCCGTTCGGGTCGTTGCTGCCCACGAGCACGTAGACGATCGCGTTTCCGTCGGGAGTGAAGGTCTGCCCGTACACGGCGGCGTGCTGGATCGGCGGAATGATCTGGAGGCTTTGCCGCGTGGCCAGTTGCCGGACCCAGAGGCTTTGTCCCGAGGAGTTCGATACGCAGTACGCGATGTACTTGCCGTCCGGCGAAATGACCGCGGAAATCACGTCGCCGCTCGACGTGACGCGCTTGATCTCCAGACGGCCTCCCTCGGCGCTTCCCGTTCGATACTGCCACCGAAGCGCAGCCCAGATCGCTGCTGACGCGATGAGAACCAGCAGGGCAATGACGACGATCGGCAACGTCCACGAGCGTCGTTTTTCCTGAACGATTGCGCGGCCCGCATCGTCCGAGTGCACTTGCCGGAGCAGAACGCGCAGATCGACGGCCAGCTCGCGCGCCGATTGGTAGCGCTTGTCCGGATCTTTCGCCAGTGCTTTTCCGACGATGCGCGGAAGCTCGTGCGGCGTGCCAGGAACGAGCGACGATAGCGGCTCTGGATCGTCGTGGACGATGCGATGCAGCGTATCCAGCGTCGACTCGCCGCGGAACGCACGACGTCCGCTGACGACTTCGTAAAGGATGCAACCAATCGAGAAGATGTCGGCCCGGTGATCTGCGCGCCGCCCGGCGGCTTGCTCCGGCGCCATGTAGCCGACGGTGCCGAGGATTGTGCCGGCGCCGGTCAGCATCACGTCGGTAGAGGCGCTCGTGTCGCTCGTCTGCGACGGATCTTCCTGCAGTTTGGCCAAACCGAAGTCGAGCACTTTCGCGTAGCCGTCGGTGGTGATCATCACGTTCTCCGGTTTGAGATCGCGATGAACGATGCCTGATGCGTGCGCTGCCGCCACTCCATCGGTCACCTGCAACATGATCTCGACCGCGTTCTCGGCCGGCAGCGGACCGTCTCTGAGAGTCTCGCGCAACGTTCGGCCGTCGAGCTTCTCCATTGCAATGAAATGCAGTACCTTTCCGTCGACTTCGTGCGTGCCGATGTCGTAGACCGTGATGACGTGCGGATGATTAAGGGCGGATGCCGCGCGCGCTTCCTGCGAAAAACGCCGGACTCGATCCGCGTCGCCGACCAGCTCCGGCGGCAGGATCTTCAGGGCGACATGACGTCCGAGGGTCTCGTCGATGGCCTCGTACACCGCACCCATTCCACCCGATCCGAGGAGCGACAGGAGATGGTAGCGTCCAAGCTCGCGGCCCGAGAGGTCAAGCGGCTCCTCCATTTGTAAAGAGTAACGCCGTCAATCAGTTTGTGTGAAGGCTCGGCTGCTCCTGGGGGGTGGGGAGTGGGGGGTGGGTTGTGGGATAAACCTCAGAATCGCGACGAGGCCTCGGGTCCGCGCGGTAAAACCTGGGGGTTGCACGGCAACCCTCGGGGTTGCACGGTAAACCCTCGGGGTTGCACGGTAGACCCTCGGGGTTGCACGGTAAACCCTCGAGGTTGCACGGTAGACCCTCGGGGTTGCACGGTAGACCCTCGGGGTTGCACGGTAAACCCTCGGGGTTGCACGGTAAACCCTCAGGGTTGCACCGTAAACCCTCGGGGTACGCACGGATAACCCAAGGGTTTGCATGGAAAACCCTGGGGGTCGCACGGTAAACCCGCGGGGTTGCACGGTAAACCCTCGGGGTACACAGGGATAACCCAAGGGTTCGCATGGAAAACCCTCGGGGTCGCACGGATAACCCAAGGGTCTGCATGGAAAACCCTCGGGGTCGCACGGGATAACCCAGGGTTCGCATGGAAAACCCTCGGGGTCGCGCGGATAACCCAAGGGTCTGCATGGAAAACCCTCGGGTCCACACCCCGACCCCGCGGGTTTCGCGCGGCGGGTCCGCACGTCGCCAGCGACCCAGCCTCGGGTCTCGCGCACCCGCTGCCACCCCCATACCCCACCCCCCACTTCCCAAAACCAGAAAATCCGCTAACCTTGATCAGCAACAAACATTAGGAGGACGTCATGGCCAAAGGAAACAACGCTCGGAAGAAAGAAACGAAGAAGCCCAAGAAAGACAAGAAGTAGCGGTTCGATCGGGCACACATGTTTCGACTCGAGACGGATCGTCTCTACATCCGGCCGTGGACGCCGGCCGACCGGCCGGCTTTCACCGGACTCACCGAAGACCCCGAGGTCATGCGGTATGTCCATGGCGGGCAGCCGTATGCGGAGGACGAAGTCGATGAATGGTTCACGCGTCAGGCACGCCAGTTGGCGGAGCACGACGTCTGCATGGGAGCGCTGATCGAAAAGGCTACCGGCCGCCTGGTCGGCATCGCCGGAACCCAGCCCCTCGGCACGACCGGCAACTTCGAGATCGGCTGGTGGCTGGCCCGCGACGTCTGGGGCCGCGGCTATGCCACGGAAGCCGGCGGTGCCGCCATGCGCCATGTGCTCGAAACGCTTGGCCACAAGCGCGTCGTTGCCATCATCGACCCCGACAACGAGCCCTCCAAGCGTGTCGTCGGCCGTCTCGGCATGCACTACGAGTCCCGCGTCACCGGCGAGCAACTGGGCCACCGCAAGCCGCAGATCGTGGTCGACCTCTTCGCGAAGGAAGCGTAAACCGGTCACGCGAAGACGCGAAGACGCGAAGGAGAGAGGCAGGTTGGGGTACCCGCCCGGCATGTGACGATGCCCTCCGTACTGGATCCGGGTCGCCGCAAGCCGCAGGTCGATCTCTTCGTCAAGGAGCCTTTTGAACACCTTCGCGACTTCGCGTCTTCGCGTGGGCACCCACTTGGCATGAACTACGCCCTCCTTCCCATTCGGGCGTAGCATGTAAACATTCCTATGTGACAGGAGTCCAAAGCGACATGAAACAATGGATTGCTCTCGCGGTTGTCGCGCCGACACTCCTTCTCGGCGTTGAAAAGGAAACGTGCCCGTTCGGTCCGTTTGACCTCCGCTCGCCGCGCGAGCAGCAGGCCAGCCTGAACCACCAGCTCTCGGCGGTTGCCGAGGCGGTGGCACCGAGCGGACGCCGTCGCTCGGCCACTCCTCCTGCCGGCGACGTCTCGTACCCGGTGTCGGTCAACTACATCGACGACGAGATCTTCGGCAAGATGAAGACTGACGGCATCCGGCCGGCTCCGATGTCGTCCGACGAAGAGTTCCTCCGTCGCGTGACCATCGACCTCACCGGCCAGATTCCCGATCCGGCCACGGTGCTGGCTTTTCTCGCGGACAAGTCCGCGGACAAGCGGGCCAAGACGATCGATGCGCTCCTTGCCTCCGACGCCTTCAACGACCGCTGGACGATGTGGTTCGGCGATCTCGTACAGAACGTCCAGGTCTCCGCGAACAGCCGCGAGTTCCCGCAGGGACGCAACGCCTATTACACCTACATCCACGATTCGATCAAAGCGAACAAGCCCTACGACCAGATGGTGCGCGAGCTACTCGGCGGCATGGGCGACAGCTTCCTGGCGGGGCCGCCGAACTACTGGGTGCGGCAGATCCAACCCAACGGTCCGATTCAGGACACGTACGACAACCTCGCCGCCGAATCAGGCCGGATGTTTCTCGGCATGCCGATGCAGTGCATCTCCTGCCACAACGGCCTCGGCCATCTCGATCAGGTCAACCTCTATCTGAAGGGACATGCACGTTACGACTTCTGGGGCAACGCTTCGTTCTTCTCGCGCGGCCGCTTCGCGAAGTCCGACAAGAACGTCAACAACTCCAGCTACGTCATCACCGAAGCGACGACCGGCTCCTATCAGTTGAATACGACGTCGGGAAACAAGACCGCACGCGCTCCGATCGGAACGCAGACCACCGTTTCGCCGTCGTTTCTCATGACCGGCGAGACGCCGCGTGCGGGTGAAGCCTGGCGCGATGCCTACGGACGCATGCTCACCGCCAACCCGCAGTTCTCGCTCGCGGCCGTGAACTACCTCTGGCAACAGATGTTCGGCCTCGCCATCGTCGAGCCGGCCAACAACATGGACCCGACGCGCTACGACCCGAACAACCTCCCGGCGGGACAAACCGTCCAGCCGAATCACCCCGCGCTCCTGACCCGCCTCGGCAGCGACTTCACCGCCAATCATTACGACCTGCGCGCGATTCTGCGCACGATGGCGATGTCGAATGCCTACCAGCTTTCGACGCAGTACACCGCCAGCACGTGGAACGAATCGTGGACGCCGTACTACGCGCGTCACATTCCGCGGCGCTTGATGGCCGAAGCGCTGCTCGACGCCGTGGCGAAGTCAACCAGCGCACCGATTACGTACACGGTAAGCGGCGGCCTGCCGGCGGTCACGTCGGCCATGAAACTCCCCGACACGCTCGAAGTGCGCGGTAATGTTTACGGACGCTTTCTCGACGAATTTGGCCGTGGCAACCGCGATGATGAGCCTCGCGAGAACGACTCCTCGATTGCCCAGGCTCTCTCGTTGATGAATGACGGCACCGTGGTCGTGAATCGTACACATCGGGCTACGGCGAATTCGACGGTAGCAAAGGTGCTGGCTTCGACCACAGATCCCAACAGCATCGCGGATCAGCTCTATCTGAATACGCTTTCGCGCTACCCCACCGCGAGCGAGAAGGCGCAGGCCGTTGCCTATCTGAAGAGCGGAACACTCGCCAACAAGACCGAAGATCTGCAGTGGGTGCTACTCAACTCGCTCGAGTTTCTGTTTGATTGAGGACTGATGACCATGGCAAGACCGAGACTTCCGAAGAGCACGATCGAGTGCCCCGACTGCACGAAGGCCAGCGGTTTTCCGCTCGGCCAGAGTGAGGGCTTCTCCCGCCGCCGCTTCATGCAGATTGCCGGCACCGGCCTCGTGGCCTCGTACTTCGCCGACGTTCTCAGCCCGCGCCTGCTGCAGGGCGCGACCACGGCCGGCGGTGTCTATCTGCGCGCCACCGCGAAGAACGCCATCTTCATCTTCCTCCCCGGCGCGCCGAGCAACATCGACACGTGGGACCTGAAGGAAGGGGCATGGACGCCTAGCGACTTCAACCCCACGTCGTACGACAACAACAACGTGCGCTTCCCGCAGGGGCTGATGCCGATGACGGCCGCGCAGCTCGACAAGATGACGTTCGTTCGTTCCGGTCTCTCCTGGGCGGCGGTGCACACGCTGGGACAGGCGTGGGTGCAGATCGCGCGGAATCCGGGTGGCGCGACCGGATCGATCGCTCCGCATATCGGTGCGGTCGTCGCGCTGGAGTCGCAAATCAATCGCAAGCCGACTGACGTTCTGCCGGGCTTCATCGCCCTCAACTCCACCGGCATCCCGGCCTCCGGCTACTTCCCGGCATCGTATGCGCCGTTCCAGGTCGTGCCGGCCGCAACCGGCTTGCCGACCATCGCGCATCCCGATGGAGCCTCACGCTTCTCCGACCGCTGGTCGTTCATGCAGCAACTCGACTCCGCCCGCACCACAGGCGCGCTCGGTAAAGCCACGCTGGACATGAATGACTTCTACACGCAGTCGAAAGCCTTGATGGATGCGCCCAACATCAACGCCGTCTTCAGCTTCTCGACTGCCGAGCACACCAAGTACGGTGCGACGACCTTCGGCGATTCGCTGATCGTGGCGCGCAACATCGTCGCGGCAGGCAAGGGAACCCGCTTCGTTCAGGCCACCCTCGGCGGATGGGATCACCACAGCGGCATCTACACGAAGCCTGCGAACGGCGTGAATTCGCTCTACACGCAGTGCGCGCAGTTCGATCCGGCGTACGCATCGCTACTGGCCGACCTGTCCACGATGCCTGGCTCAGTCTCCGGAAAAACGCTTCTCGATGAGACGCTCGTCGTCATCGTGGCCGAGTTCGGCCGCACCGTCGGTGTCCTCAACAATCAAGCCGGCCGCGATCACAATCTCCGCATGACGACGGTGTGGGCGGGCGGCGGCATTCGCGGCGGCAATGTGATCGGGAAGACCGACGTCACCGGCGGCAGCGTGGCTGATTTCGGATGGAGCGGCAACCGCGACATCCGCCCGGAAGACGTTGTCTCGACGATCTACTCCGCCCTCGGCATCGACTACACCACGATGCGCCACGACGATCCCCTCAACCGCGGCTTCGAGTACGTCCCCTTCGCGAAAGACGGAACGTACAAGCCGATCGACGAAATGTTCTAGTTGCGGGGAGTGGGGTGTAGGGAGTGGGGGGTGGGAGAAAAAAACTGAGTCTCTGTGCTCTGTTTTGCTTGCGTTTTTGCTCCCACACCCCACACCCCACACCCCACTCCCCCAACTTCAATGCTCCGGCGCCGCGCCCCACACTTCCTTCAGCCGCTGATCCCGCCCGCAGTTGAACCGATAGAACTTATAGCGAAGCGGGTTCTTCTTGGAGTAGTGCTGGTGATACTCCTCGGCACGATAGAACGTTCCCGCGGTCACGATGTCCACGGAGACATCGCGGTGAAATCGCACGCCGACGGCCTGTTTCGATGCCTCGGCCAAACGTCGCTGCCCGGCATCGTGAACGAAGATCGCCGCGCGATACTGTCCTCCTTTGTCGCAAAACTGCCCCGATTGATCGAATGGATCGACGTTGTACCAGTAGACATCGAGTAGTTGCTGATACGAGATCTGCGCGGGGTCGTAGACGACTTCGACGGCCTCGCGATGTCCTGTGAAACCGTCTGAGACCTGCTCGTACGTCGGCTTGTCAACGCGTCCGCCTGTGTACCCCGAGGTGACGGAGAGGACGCCATGCAACCGCTCGAACGGCGGTTCCATGCACCAGAAGCAACCGCCAGCGAATGTGGCCGTCGCGCGGCGTGGTTGCGGCGCGGCAGCGAAGAGGAGGATCAGCGCGGCGAGGGAGAGGAGGATGCGTTTCATGTGGTTGGGCATTCGTACAGAGCGTCCTTGGGAATCCAGTTAAATGTTGGATGGTGGTCAATTTGAAAACCCGGTCACCACAGAGGCACAGAGGTCACAGAGATCCCCTCTGTGTTCTCTGTACTACTAACCAGCGGTTTCTGCGCGCGACGCAAAGATTTTCACCAAAACTGATTGGTTGCAGATTTGGTGGGTTTCATTTGGTTGCGGCTA
>DATLVW010000158.1:0-7360 GCA_035577085.1 Thermoanaerobaculia bacterium | reverse complement strand
GGCAGCCGCATCGAGCGGAACGGTGCTCTCCAGAATGTAATGGCGACGCATTGTCCCGCCATCGCGAGGCAGTGCGTAGACAGCAATCGGAAGGATGAGAAGGACGAGAGATGCGATCAGGTGGCGGCGCATGCGCGAGTTATTAGTCTCCGTTAACTGCTCTACGCCGCGAAACTCGCGAGCGTCGCGACGAAATTGCCACGAGGCAAGGCGTCACGATCTGTTCACATCAATTGGTGCCCGAGGTCGGACTCGAACCGACATGAGGGTTAACCTCGGCAGATTTTGAGTCTGCTGCGTCTGCCATTTCGCCACTCGGGCCAGGATCAATGGATGAAGCCTGAAGGATGAAGGATGAATTCCAAAGCAACTTCATCCGTCATCCTTCCGTCTTCATCCTTTCGCGACGACCTCCTGCCACCGTCTCGCGCAACTGTGCAGCTCTTCCTCCGTCAGGACCCGGTTCGTCGACTTCGCCAGTTGGAAGATCTCTTTCGCCAGCGCTTCGTCCTGCGGATAGCCTTTCGAGTCGAGCCAGTAGATCACGTTCGACAAGCCGGACATCGGGCCAACTTCAATGATCTGCTCGAGACCGAACATTCCTGCGGGAACGCCTGAGTAAACGCGGTCGGCAAGCCACTCGCTTCCCTTTTTCTTAGCTTTGATGATCGCCGCTGCGTGGACGCCGGTGCCGGTGCGGAAGGCGTCGTGGCCGAAAACGGGATACTGATCAGGCAGCGGAATGTGCACGGCTTCCGAGACGAAGCGCACGTACTCGGGCAGCGTCGTCAGGTCGTTGTCGATCCACTCCATCAGTTTGAGATTGACCATCAGCAGATCGATCGGCGTGTTGCCGACGCGCTCGCCAATGCCTGCCGCTGAGCCGTGGATGCGGTCGGCGCCGGCTTCAATCGCTGCGATGGAGTTGATGACGCCGAGGCCGCGGTCGCTGTGGCCGTGCCAGTCGATCTTCACGTCAGGATTGGCGCGGTCGACGACGCCGCGGACGAATCGGATGAGGTTGCGAACTCCCCACGGCGTGGCGTGGCCAACCGTATCGCAGACGCAGACGCGCTTCGCACCAGCTTCGATCGCGGCGGTGTAGAGCTTCTCGACGTCCTCCGGTTTTGCGCGGGTCGTGTCTTCGGTGACGTACATGACCGGCAGCCCTTCGCCGACGGCAAAGCGAACCGCCTTCGTCGATTGCTCAATGATCCAGTCGAGATCCCACTCCTCCGCGAATTGCCGGATGGGCGAGGAGCCGATGAAGGTGCAGGCCTCGATGGGGATGCCGACACGCTGCGAGATCTCGGCGATCGGCCGGATATCGTTCTCATGCGTCCGCGCCGCGCAGTTGGCGGCGATGTTGAGCTTCGCATCGACGATCTCGCGCGCCAGCCGCTCGACCGATTTCTGGACGTGCGGCCCGGCACCAGGCAGTCCGATGTCCGAGGTGTCGGCGCCGATGCCGTTCTGGAAGTGCAGAATCCTGATCTTCTCCTCGATCGACGGATCGGTCACCGAGGGCGACTGGAGTCCGTCGCGCAATGTCTCGTCATCGAACTCGATCTTCTTCGGCGACGGCCGCGCAGGACGCTCGTTGCCCGCGTTCCAGTCGTAGATGAGGTTCTGGAGGTTCTCGGTCATCGAGTACGAATACTAGCAACTGTGGACGACTTTCGCTGACCTGTCGTTCACCGGCAAGTGGACGGCTTACGACGCCTTAAAGCTGACGGTCCGCCGGTCGCCTCGCCACCGCTTCGCTCAGGCGATCTTCTTGAAACCGACGAGGAGGTCCATGTCGAACGCATGGGCAACCTTCATGATCGTCTCAATTGTAGGATTTGCATCAGGATCTTCGAGCTTGGCGATCTGCTGTTGCGAGACACCGACGCGCTTTGCGATTTCGGCCTGGCTCCAGCCGCGCTCACTTCGCATGGATCGGAACTGCAAGGCAAGAACGAGCTTGGGAGAAATCGTGATGTGGACGCGCCGTTCATTTACCTTCGGCGGCCGGTGCGTATGCGGCAAGTCCATCCCTTCCACGAGATGGGCCTCGATCCATCCCTCGATCGCCTCCTTGGCATTCGAGTAGATGTCTGCCTCGCGATCCGCGAAGGTCTGACAGCCTGGGGCGTCAGGGAACTCGATCAGATGCCGGCGCCCCTCCTTACGCACATAGGCAACGTACTGCAGCGCGGTATCCATCTCATGAGTGCTCATGTCAGCTTCACTCCCGATTGACGCTCGATGCTCTTTAGCGTGCCGAACGGCATGTCCTTCCGCGGGTGAGGCACCGTGACGATCCCCGGCTTCGCTGGGTGCTTGAAATGCTGGTGCGAACCCTTCGTGCGCACCAGCGTCCATCCGTCCGCGCGGAGTCTTCGGATTACGTCTACGGAGGACACACATTGAATTATACAACTTTTAGGTTGTAATCCAAGAAGATCTTTCTCGCCAATCCCCCGACCCCAGGATCAATCATGCTCAAAGCGCGACGTCGAGCGGGTTCTGCTTCATCGCACGGAGGCCGAGCACGGAAAAACCAAGCACGTTCCCTTCGTCGTCGACCTTCTTCATGACGTGGTCACTCTCGGTTTCGCGGAAGTACCCTGTCTTCTGATCGAAGATCACTTCGACGTAGTCGCCTTCGGAGTCGTACCAGATCTTCAGGTGCTTCGCGCCTCGGCCATATCCGATCTCACTTCCCCTGAAAATTCGCCGCCCTCTTCTCCAGAAACGCCTGCATCCCTTCCTTCGTGTCCGCGCTCGCGCAGAGCAGGCCGAAGAGCGACGCCTCGAGGAACTGGCCCTCTTCGAATGACATCTCACTGCCGTGATTGACTGCTTCGATCGCGGCACGAACGGCCAGCGGCCCACGCGACATGATCTTCTTCGCCATCTCCTCGCACGTGGCCATGAGCTGGTCGGCGGGGACGACGCGATTGACGAGGCCGATCTTCTCGGCGTCCGCGGCGCCGATGCGGTCGCCGGTGCAGATCAATTCCAGCGCTTTGCCCTTCCCGAGCAGGCGCGCCATACGCTGCGTTCCGCCGTACCCCGGAATGATGCCCAGCGTCACCTCGGGCAACCCGATCTGCGCTTTCTCCGAGGCAATGCGGATGTGGCAGGCAAGGGCGAGCTCGCAGCCACCGCCGAGTGCGAAGCCGTTGATCGCCACGATGACGATCTTCGGGAAGCGCTCGATGAACGAGAGGATGAACTGTCCGCGCTCCGAGGTGTCCTTGCCGGTGATGGGAGTCTTCTGCGCCAGTTCGTTGATGTCGGCGCCGGCGACGAAGGCTTTCTCCCCGCCGCCTGTGAGGATCACCGCTTTGACGCTCTCATCGTCCCGCCCCTCGGCAAAGATGCGGTACAGCTCTTCGACCGTCTGCGCGTTCAGGGCGTTGAGCACTTTGGGCCGGTCGATCGTGACGTAGAGGATGCCGTCGCGCACTTCGGCTTTGACGTTTTCGAGATTCTCGTAAGGCATGGAGTGTCCTTTATCCGCAGATGACGCAGATGGAACGCAGATGAAAAACTATTTCGCTTTGTCGAATGGCACCGGCGTGCCGCTCGCGTAGTCGTAGAAACCGCTTCCGGTCTTGTTCCGCCCGAGACGGCCCGCGAGCACCATCTTGCGGAGCAGCGGCGGCGCGGCGAAGCGCTTTTCCTGATACTCGGCGAACATCACCTCGGTGATGAAGTACGTCGTATCGAGGCCGACAAAATCCAGCAGCGTGAACGGACCCATCGGATAGCCGCACCCGAGCATCATTGCCTTGTCGATGTCCTCGATTGAGCCGACTCCCTCCTCGTACGCACGGATAGCGTCGAGGATGTACGGCACGAGCAGGCGGTTGACGATGAAGCCGGAGTTGTCGCGCGCCGCGACTGCTTCCTTGCCGAGCGATTTGGCGAACTGGAAGGCGCGGGTGAACGACTCGTCGCTCGTCAGGATCGTGCGCACGACCTCGACGAGTTTCATGAGCGGCACCGGATTGAAGAAGTGAAGCCCGACGAACTGCTTCGGACGGGCCGTGGCCATCGACAGCTCGGTGATGGTCAGCGACGACGTGTTGGATGCGAAGAGCGCGTCCTTCTTGACGATCTTGTCGAGCGCGGCGTAGGTCCCTTTCTTCAGCTCCGCATTCTCGATGATGGCCTCGATGACGATGTCGCAATCGGCGAGGTCGTCGAGGTTCGTCGTTCCCTTCAACCGGCTCATTGAGGCATCTTTGTCGGCCGCCTGCAGCTTGCCCTTCTCGACGAACTTGCTGAGCGACTTGTCGATCCCGGCCAGCCCTTTGTCGAGAAACTTCTGTTCCACTTCGCGGACGACGGTCTCGTAGCCAGCCTGCGCCGCAATCTGAGCGATCCCCGACCCCATGAGGCCGCAGCCGAGGACGCCAACTTTCTTGATCTCTGACATGGTCCTGCTCCTTTGCAGCGGCGCATTCTAAGCGAACGATGAGCCGTCGAGGATGAGCGGCAAACACATTGCACTGTGATGGCGGTTCCTGTCTCACCCTTCCTCGTTCATCATTGAAGCGATGCCGCGTCTCAAACCACAGGTTCGCCTGCTCTCGTTCGTCTCGCTCCTGAATGATTCGGCGAGCGAGATGATCTATCCGCTGCTGCCGGTGTTCCTGACGTCGGTCCTCGGCGCGACACCTGTGACGATCGGCGTGATCGAAGGAGCAGCGGACGGTCTGGCGTCGATTCTCAAGCTCGTCGCAGGGTCGGTTTCCGACCGGCTTTCGCGACGCAAACCGCTCGTCGTCGCCGGCTACGCGTTGGCAGCGGCATCGCGCGCTTTGATCGCGGTGGCGGGCAGATGGCCGACCGTGCTGACTGCCCGCCTGATCGACCGAACCGGCAAAGGGATTCGTTCCGCACCGCGCGACGCCATCATCGCCGACGTCACACCCGCCGCGGATCGGGGTCATGCCTTCGGTTTTCAGCGCGCTCTCGACCACACCGGCGCCGTCGTAGGCCCCCTCCTCGCGCTCTTTTTTCTGAATCTTCTCCACGTTCCGATGCGGACGCTCTTCATGATCGCGGTCATCCCCGGCGCGATCGGCGTGGTGCTGCTTCTCTTTCTGAAAGAGGAGCCGCACACGTCCACAGCTTCGGAGGGCAGCGGCCTCAAAGCATCCGTCCCACTCCCCTCCCGATTCTGGCTCGCAATCGCCGCGGTTGCGCTGTTCTCCCTCGCGAACTCGAGCGACGCATTTCTGATCCTGCAAGCGCACGCCTCGGGGGTCTCCACGGCGATGCTTCCGGCGCTCTGGGCCGCCCATCACGTGATCAAGTCGCTCTTCTCGACGCGCGCCGGCGCATTGTCGGACCGCGTCGACCGGCGTCTTATGCTCATCGCTGGTTGGTGCTGCTACGCGCTCATCTACGTGATCTTCCCCTTCGCCCGATCGCTCTGGTTCTTCGTTGCGCTCTTCGTCCTCTACGCGATTCCGTTTACGTTGTCCGAGGGGGCGGAACGCGCCTGGATCAGCGACCTCGTGCCGGCGGAAGGGCGCGGCAAGAGCTTCGGCATCTACTACCTCGCCAACGGACTCTGCGTACTCGCCGGCACGATCCTCTTCGGCGAGATCTACCAGCACATCGCACCACGCGCTGCGTTCTGGACGGGCGCGGGATTGGCGGTGGCGGCAGCAGCAGCGGTGATGATCGTCCCGCGGCGTCGTTCTGCGCAGCGTTCGTAGCGCCGTCGGCTCGACGGCTGTACCGCTGCCGGCCCGGCGGCGTTTTTCGAATCACGATCAAAGTCGCCACCGAGCCGGTGGCGATACAGCCGTCGGGCCGACGGCGCTACGCTTTCCCGCGCTACGTCCACTCCTCGCGGCCAGTGCGGCCTTTGCCGGGGACGCGGCCACCTTTGCGGCGGTCGATGTCGGGGATGATGATCTCGCGGTGTGGCCGTGTCAGCTCGAGCTTTTCGACGAAGCGGACGGCTTCGTCGATGACGTCATCGAATGTCGCTACCGGTGGCGGCGCGTTTCCCCGTAGGCGTGCGACGTGCGCGCGGTAGCCCTCCGCACGCTTGCAGGCTTCCGCGAAGCGGGCGGCGAATACGGAATCCTGCTTCGTCTTGTCGCGAAGATGGCGCTGCAGGTCGGGGACGCGCTCGATGTGACTGCAAAAGAGAATCACATCGTTGCCGGCGATCAGGGCACGATCGGCGATCTCTTCGTAGGTGCCGAGGTCGGAGACGGCGTGCATCTCCATATCGTCGCTGACGGCGGCGCCCTCGAAGCCGATGCGGTCGAGGAGCCCGCGATTGAGGATGCGGCTCAGCGACGCCGGGCTGCCCGAGGGATCAATTTGCGGATACGTTCCGTGACCGACCATGATGCCGCCTGCTTCGTTGCCGAGTCGCGCGAAGGGGACGAGATCACGGCGATCGAGTTCATCCAAAGAGAGATCCATCACCGTCTCGCCGTAGTGCGGATCGCCGGTGCCGAGTCCGATGCCGGGAAAATGTTTGAGGCAGGCGGCGGTGCCTGTGCCCTGGAGTCCGCGAACGAATGCACCGGCAAGCTCCACGACCATTTCAGCGTCGTTGCCGAAGGTGCGGCGCTCCAGACCCTTCGGTGATTCGTCGCCGCGGATGTCGACCACCGGCGCGAGATCGATCTCGACGTCGAACCAACGCAAGGCCATGCCGATCACGCGCCCGCACCACTGCGACATCGGGGCCGGCTCCGCGCCTTCCGCGAATGCCTCCGCGCTGGGAAGCCCGGGAATGAGATGGCGCAACCGGTCGACGCGGCCACCTTCCTCATCGATCATGAAAATCGGCGGCGCGCCCGGCGCCAGCGACTTGATTTCCCGAATCAGTTCGCGCAGCTCCTCGGCCTCCCCGACGTTGCGTCCGAATAGAACGACGGCGAACGGAGTCGATTCGCGCAGGATGCGCCGCTCCAGGTCCGTCAGCGATGTTCCGGTAAGGCCGATGCCGAGAATGTCGTTGCCCATGGATTGCGATCGTAGCTTATTGCGCTGCGCGCGTTGTCGGTTGTCGGTTGATTGCGCTTCGCGCGTTGTCAAATGCGAAGCAAGAACGCGCGAAGGCTTCTGCTCTTTCTTCGGGTCTTTCCCCTCTTCCTCGGGAGTACCTTCCCATCGAGCGCCTTCTCCCCCCGCGCTTTTTGCGGGGGGAGAAGGTGGCGAAGCCGGATGAGGGGGGAAGCAAGTGCGCAGGACGATCAACAACGCCTCGGCCGAACTACCTGAAAACGCGGCATATGCACGAATGGCGTGCTCATTGGAAGGCCCCCTCATCCGGCTTCGCCACCTTCTCCCCCCGCAAAAAGCGCGGGGGGAGAAGGCGCTCGATGGG
>DATLVW010000157.1:0-7712 GCA_035577085.1 Thermoanaerobaculia bacterium | reverse complement strand
GACGAAGTGATCGCCGATGCGTTACTCGCATTTCTCAATAGCAGCTTTGTGGGTTGGTATCTTGATCAAAGAACACCAGCATTCCGCGGTGGATACAAGAAATTCGAAGTCCAGCACTTGACTGATATTCCGATTCCTAGGGCGTTTTTCGACATCGAGATACAGGACTGCCTCACTCGCCTCGCTCGCGACGCAAGTTTTTTTCACATCGCAAATCCACCCGACACTCGTTCTGATGCAGAGGCGAAGATAGACGAGATCGTTAACTCATTGTTGCCGGAGACAGAACGTGCCAACTTACGTTCTTGACGAGTATCGCGCCGACATTCCCAGGAACGCCGTCCTCGTCGACACGAATATCCTCTCCGCGCGGTTCCTTCCACGTGACGATTTTCACATTGAGGCTAGCTACTTTCTAGACACTGTACCCTCCATATTAGTTCCTTTGTGCGTGATCGGCGAGGCGTGGGGCATCGTTAATAGTAGAGCGCGCAGCGCAGCTCCTGCGATCGAAATGCTGCGATGGGTCTCGACCCCCGGTACAGTTACCGTGGTTAGAGATGACGAGCACCTTTCGTCGCGTTCCAATGAGCTGTGTTCCAATCTCGGTATTGACTACGTTGATGCGATGCTCATGCTTCTTGCGGATAAGCTCTCTCGAGAGTGCCTAGGAAGAAGAATAAAGATTGCGACTCTTGACACGCGCGACTTTTATCGCTTAATGCGTGCAAGAACGCATCAGTTCGAGCTTTGCGACATGCGCTCTTGGGACGGCGATGACTTGTAGTCGGCGCGAGTGGCGGGTCTGGTCTTGGACCGTTAGCGCCATCCTACCCCGAAAGGAAATCTACAGACCGCGGCGCAGCGCGTCGTGCCGATTCCCGCGCTCACACTATCCAGAACTGCACGCCTTGCTGCTCCAGGAACTGTTTCGCGTTCCTTCCTTGCAGGTAGGCGAGCGTGGATAACGTTCCAGCCTCCATGCACGTGCGGCCGAATACCGTGATCGATCGGGGGGCGCCCTCGACGGGCCAGCCGGTCTTCGGGTTGAGGATGTGGCCGAGGCGCTTGCCGCGCCATTGCACGAAACGGCGAGCGTCGCCGCTCGTGGCAATGCCGCCCTTTGGAACGTCGAGCCGGTAAAGGGCGGACTTGCCGGTGTGGCCGGGATCGTCGATGCCGATTGCCCATGTCCGGCCGTCTCGCCGCAGACCCGCGGTGTAGAGGTCGCCTCCGAAATTCACGACGAACGAGCTCTTTGTGCGCGACGCGATCAGAGCGGCGGCCCGGTCGACGGCGTACTCCTTTCCGATTCCGCCGAAGTCGATCTCCATTCCGACTGGGATGGTCAGAACCGGGTTTTTCCACGCGACGCGCTGCCATCCTAGGTGGCGCAGACAAGCTTCTACCGACTGACGCGACGGCACCTTGCATCCTCCGTCGAACGTCCACACACGGCGAAGCACGCCCGAGGTGATGTCGAACATGCCATCGGATATGACGTAACACGTCGCCGCATAGTTGAGCAGCAGGGCAGTCTCATGATCGACGACGACCGGCCGTCCCTCGGCGTGGTTGATGTCGTAAACGATGTTGTCGCGGCGGTACCGGCTGAATTTCCGTTCAATCCGGATCGCTTCCGCACTCGCGATGGCGAGACACCGGCCAGCTTCTGTGCGGTCGTCGGTGTCGATGAGCAGCGTGCAGGGGCTGGCCATCGCGTGAAACCCGCCGATGAAGTAATCGTCGACGCGCCGGAGATCCGGCGCGTCGTCGGTTGCTTCCTGTTCTGCACTTCGAGCTGCTGCCTGCAAGGAGTCCTCAGTAATCAAATGAATAGCCGAGCACGACCGCCACGATATTGACGGGCGGCGAGAGATCAAAGTTTCGCTGGATGCCAATCGCATTGGACGGCGAGCCATTGCCGAATTGGCGCATGTACTGGCCGCGCACGGTGAATTCGCCAGTCGCGAAGTCGGGCCGGAAGCTATACGTGGCACCTGCTGTGATCGTTCGCAATCTGCCCAGCCTGTAATCACTCGTCGCAAAGTCCGGCAACGTCGCGCCTTCTACGAATCCGACCGTGTAGAAGCTGGCCGCGCTCTGCTGGTAATAGCGGAGGAGCGGCTCAATGTAGGAATCGTCGCCCAGGTCGTGACGGTATTTCAGATCGATGGTGTGGGAACGGATGCTCCAGGTATCCCAGTAATAGCGATACGACGTATAGAGCACATCGTCGGTCAGGTGATAGACGGAGCTCAGCAGCACGGCTGACCGGTTGCGCGTGGAGGGCCGCTTATCGGTCAGCTCGCCGATGGGCGTGCCATTCACGTGACTCATGATGCTGATGACTTTGTAAGGCTCCGTCAGATATCCGCGCTCGAGCGTCTCGGTGCCGTTGACGGCCACGAGCCATTGACGGCTCACGATGCGGGAGGCGCCGAGCAATACATTGGTGACGTTCTTGGCATTGCTTCCGAGCTTGACGATAGTCCCGTCGGATAATCCCGCTGGCGTGCCCCCGGTTGGAAATACGGTGTCGTGACTGACGCCGCCGCCGACAGTGACAGTGAGAAGCCGGCGCATCAACTCTGTCGACACTTTTGCATTGACGCCAAGCGATTGGTAGTCCTTCTCCCGGGAGACGTGGAAGCCGAGGTCGGAGCTGATGAGGCGGTTTAAGGGCTTGTGCCATGTGCCCTCCAGCTCCACGCGCTCATCGTGGAAAGGGGCCACCGGAATCTGCCCGGCCTTTGACGTAATGACATGGCCTGACGCGCTGGTGCGGGTTTGAACCGTTCCGGAAGGCAGCGCTCCGCTGGGTGAGGCTCCGGTGATGACGTCGAATGCCAGTTGCGCGGAGACCGACTGTCCGTCCGGTAGCAGATGTGTGAAGCGAACGACCGGTTCGACCACCTCGGTGCGGCCCTGTTCTCCGTACAGCAGTGACGTGACATCGATGCGGTCCGAAGGGGTGGACTGAGCTTGTGCTGTAGCCGGAATTATGAGCAGCGCTAATGCAGCGCCGTGTAACGCATCGCGCAAGGAGACTTTGGGAGCCTTGCCCAGCTCTAATTGCAACCGCATCCGCCGCCTCCAGCATCCATTCCGCCCATGGAAGCCTCTTTGCTGAAGTAGATGTGCTCGTCCACCGCCTGCAGCATGGGGGAGGGATTCAGACTCATTTTCTTTTCGGCGAGAAGATCGCGATCCCACGGTTGAACGGTCGCGCATCCAGCGACGAGCAGGAGCGCCGCGGTTGCAATGAATCGCCAGAGATACCTGGTCATTCTTTTCATTTTGATAATGCCTCCTGGATCTGCGTTTCGATGGTTTGCACGTGCCCGGGATCGAATCCTGCGTATATGTGGATGATCTCGCCCGTGCGGCTCACGAGGAAGCTCGATGGCATAGCCTCTACGCGAAATCCCTCGGCGGTTTTTCCGGAGGGATCAAATACGACAGGAAAAGTCGCTGGAAAGGCTTCGATAAACCTGTCCGCGGCGTCTCGCTTCTTGTCGAGGTTCACTGCGATGATCTCGAGGCCTTGCGCGCCGTAACGATTCATCATGCTAGTCATCCAGGGAAAGGACTGGCGGCAGGGAACACACCACGACGCCCAGAAGTCGATAAGAACGACTTTGCCGCGAAAATCGTGCAACGAGACCGTTCCGCTGGCTCCAGGCAGCGAAAAGTCGGGCGCCTGTGTCAGGCGTTCCTGGCTTTTCGCGAAGGCGCATGGTGCGATTGTCAGAGCGAGCAGAAGCAGAAGCGTTGCGCCGCGCCGGATGCGGTCATGAGCGGCTGCGAAGGTCGAACGGAGCGGGTCGGAACATTCGTGCAGGAGTGGTTGGGCGATCATCGCTGGCGATCATCCGCGCACGCTCATAAACGCGGCATTAACCGCGTTTCGTAGTGGGTACGCTGTGTTAGTTTGTTCACATCGATGCAGAGACGAGCGACACGAGTGCTATTGATCGCCGTCATTCTGCTCAGCTCGGCTGTGTGTCAGCGGCCCGATGCTGCGCAATCATTCCGGGATTCGCTTCGATGCGGCATGACCCGCGAACAGGTCACGCAACTGGCGCGCGAGAAAGGCTACAAAGGATCAGACCCTTCCTGGCTCGCGCGCTCGGCGGCGAGCCCGTCGGGGAACAGGAAAGACCTCAGCTTGGTCGACCTGACCTTTCACGACTCGCGGCTCGTGGCCTTACGGGAAGAACGTTACGATCCACGCGCGCGAAAGATCGTTTATCGCACGATTGATTTGTGCGGTTCGCGGGATCAGGCTCACTCGCCGTAAGGGTTCGGGGGTGGGGAGTAGGGTGTGGGGAGTGGGAGCGAAGGCGTAACCCGGGTTAACCCGCATTTCTCCCACGGTTGCACGTCCTTGCTGCGCGCCCTGCTACACCTCTTCCTTTCTTGGAGTGCTTTCCCAATCGAGCGCCTTCTCCCCCCGCGCTTTTTGCGGGGGGAGAAGGTGGCGAAGCCGGATGAGGGGGGCGTAGATGCGCAGGGCGACCAACCACGCCTCGTACGAACTGCCTGAAAACGTGGCACATGCACGGATGTCTGCTTGTTGAAACGCCCCCTCATCCGCCTTCGGCACCTTCTCCCCCACTGAAAAGCGTGGGGGAGAAGGCGCTCGGTTGGAAAGAGTTGCGATAAGCGTGTGAGAAAGGTTGCAGTCGTCAAGGCTCGCGAAAGACAGACGTAATCGTCGTCACGACCCGCACAGCTTTTCCGTTTGCGGTACCAGGCTTGAACTTCCACCCAGACACCGTCTTCTCGATCGCAGCGATTTCCGTGTCAGAGAGGAACCGGTGGCCGAGGACGTGGGCTCTGATGACATTGCCACGTTCGTCGATCTCGACGTCGAGTAACACGCCCTTTTGCCCGTTCGCGCGGGCTGACTCTGGAGCTGCGAGCGGTGAGTGATCCAGTTGCAGCGGCGGGACGATTCCTGGCTCGCGTGTGCTGAAGACTTCGGGGATGCGCATTCGCGTAGTGCGGTCGAGGAGGGAGAGGGCGACGAATGCGTGTCGCTGGCCGCCGGCTTCACTGCCGACGACGACGGTGCTGTTGATCGGGACGGTGACCTCGATCGGCTGCGCTGCCGCGTCGAGCTTGATGGATAGGCGCGCGGAATTGCGATTCGACTCGAGAACGCGGACCGTCGTCTCCTCGGTTTGCTCGATGACGCCGGCTGCTAACCTGGCGCGCCGAACGTCGTAGACCGATGTTGGCGCCCAATCGTGCGACACGGCATCCAGGAGGGCTCCCAGTTCCAGAGGCCACGGGCGCGCGCCGTCGATGACGCGAAGCGCGCCGGTGTGCGGATCGGGATGATCCCGGAGCTCGATCGTGAGCAACTGAACGTGCGCCGCCGGGCTCGTTCCCTCCGTTGGGGAACTTTGCCTGGCCGTTGCCGCGCATCCGCTCATCAAGGCCGCCAAACATACGAGAGAAGTGATCGCTGAGCGAACCATGAGTCCCTCCACCCTGATCATCAGGCGCGACGAATGCCCGCCCCCCAATCCGAGTCCACGCCGGGCCTCGGAACCGGAGACCGCGATGCATCTTTCGCGCACATTGAGACGCGCGGGCAGCCACCTTTCGCTTGAGAAACGCAGCGGCGCGCCGGTTCGTTGGGTGAAAGCGAGGCAGAGCGGCTCGTGAACCATCGCTGCGTCTCGAGCGGACGCGAAAATCGTTGATGAGTAGATCATCAAAGATCTTTCGGTAGTCATCCTGCCTGGCGAATTCATGCTATGGACTTATTCGGTAGGTCGCGTAGGCTGTCGAAATATGGCCATGGCAATTTTCAGTAGGCTTGATGATGTCTGATTTATACCCATGGACATATTCTTGGACGAAGTGTCGTCCGTTTAACCATGATTCGGCACTGCTTAATCATGCTATGGCAAATTTCGGTTGTAGTTTTGACTGACGAAATATGGCCATGGCAACTTTCGACAAGCTTGATGATGTCCGATTTATATCCATGGACATCTTTTTGACGAAGTTGCCTTCGTTTAATATTGCTATGGCAATTTTTAAATCATGCCATGGCAAATTTGAGTAGTCGTTTTGACTGGCGAAATATGGCCATGGACAAATTCAGGCAGTCAATCTGCTGATGTTCGATGTCTATGGACATCTTTGATAGGCAAATCTGTGTAATTGGAATGCCCATGGATATATTATCCGAGTCATGACGCGATCTCGACAGACTGATCCTGATGCCCTTGTCTTCGGAGCGATCCTCCGGCGCGAGCGCCTGGCTCGCGGGTGGACCATCGTCAAGCTTGCCCGGCGCGCCGGGATGAATTCCCAATACCTCGGCGTGATCGAGTTCGGTAGGAACAGCCCCACCCTCGCGACCATCCTGGAGTTGGCCGAGGTGCTCGGAGCGGATGCGGGGGAGTTGGTCCGCGAAGTGGCAGCGGCGCGGAAGAAGCCGAAGGTCCCGCAGACGCAGGCGGGCGCGCGACGCAGCGTATCGACGAGTACTGGGGGCGAACGCCATGACATGGATCCGGACGATCAGCTTCCCTGAGGCGGATGACACGTTGCGCAAGGCGATCGAGGGGCAGCGAGCTCTCTATCCCGCCGAGTACGCCACGCCGGGATTTCCCGGGCAGTTGCCGGGCCAGGGCATCGTGGACGCGCACAGCCTCCTGCCCGATGCGTTGTTCCAAGCGTTCGCGACGTTTGGTGCACTAATGGCGCCGAACCTGCCGCTGGAGCGCCGGCAGCACGAGATGATTGCCACCGTCGTATCGGCAACCAATCGCTGCCACTATTGAATCGTCTCGCACGCAGAGTTTCTGCGTCGGGTGACCCTGGACGAGGCGCTGGCGGACGCGATCCGCCGCGATCACGCCAGCGCTCCTGTCTCGGAGCAGGATCACGTAATGCTGGCGTACGTCTCGCAGCTCACGCGAGATGCCACAGCCATACAGCGCGAAGACCACGATCGGCTGCGTGCGGTGGGGTTCGACGACGTCGCAATCCTGCAGATCACGCTGATCGCATCGTGGTTCAACTACATCAATCGCGTCGCGGATGCGCTTGGTGTCGGCCGCGATTCAGGTGGCGGCGCCTGAGCTTCTTTTTCTCCGCGTTCTCCGCGCCTCCTCGTGAAAAAAGGGTTTTGAGTTTCACGCGGAGCCGCGGAGAATGCAGAGAAACGCCGGCTCAGGAGTCCGTACCCCTCGGCAACAGGAACATCGTGTACATCCAGCAGCCGACGCAGAAGTCGAACACGCCGTCGAGCACGTTGAAAAACAGCAGAGCTCCCGCCACCATGACCGCCATCCTGGGAGCCACGGGCAAGAACGCCACGACGCCGAGGGCGAAGAAGAAGCCGATGCGGCAGGCGAAGCGCTTCGGTGCGGCGTCGCTTCGCTTCTCAGGGATGCCGAACGCGCGCGCGAAACCGCGCCCGAGGCTCTGCATCGGGCTCGGGTATCTGGTCCAGGCACGGATCGCGTAGTCCAGCGTCAGCGCGGCGGCGAGGATCAACGCAATCGTTCCGAGACCGGGCCACAGCACCGCCATCGAAGAGATCGCAGCCAGAGCAACGATCGTCAGGATGCACGTCACGCGGCTGGCGTTGTGATCGACGGTCTCGTACGAGATCGGGCAGGCAGCGGCTTTGGTCATCGTGCTGGCATCGTAACGCCGCAATGGGCTCGCTTCCAAACCCT
>DATLVW010000156.1:0-4498 GCA_035577085.1 Thermoanaerobaculia bacterium | reverse complement strand
ATCGTCTATGCCGAGGGTACGTTCCTGATCTACCCGGACGGCGTGCAGACCCAGTAATCCAGGCGCGGTTCAAGCAACAAAACGAAAGGGCGCCCTCGGGCGCCCTTTCTGTTTTGACGGTTCAGTGCTCCAACGCCGGGCATCCCCAGCCTGCTCACCGGCCCAAAGCGGCAATTGGCGTCCAAATATCCGACACTGACGGAATTTGTCCATGCCCACTAACGAAAAACGTCAAGAAAGCGCCAAGCGGTCGTGAACACGGCGTGTAACTATCTGATTTCAAGCGGGTTGTTCAAGCAAGCCGATCGGCATCCCGATTGCGATGGTCGATGCACATTAGGAGGTTCATTCATGATTAGAAAGAATCAGAAGGGTTTCACTCTCATCGAGCTGCTGATCGTCGTGGCGATCATCGGCATTCTCGCGGCCATCGCGATTCCAAATCTGCTCACGGCAATGGCACGGTCGAAGCAGAAACGAACGATGGCCGACATGCGTACGATCGCCACCGCTTGGGAAGCCCGCGCTACCGACGTGAACAAGTACAGCGCAGCAGGTGCATGCAGCATCCCAACGACATCGTCCTCGCCCACGGACATGGGCGGAATCCTGTCACCGACCTACATCAAGGTTCTACCGCCGAGAGACGGCTGGAACACGGGTTGGGAGTACAGGGTCGGCACCCAGACGTACGCGATCATCTCGTACGGGAAGGACCAGACGGCCGCCGCCTCCTACGCGACATGCGGACCGACGACGAACTTCGACTGCGACATCGTCTACGCCGAGGGTACCTTCCTCATCTATCCGGACGGAGTGCAGACCCAGTAACATCCGACAGAGTGAAGGAACGGAGGGCGCCGCAAGGCGCCCTTTTTTATGACTCCATCGCTTTGAGCGCCGCAGCGAGCGGCGCATAAAGCCGTTCGTGGTAGCCGTGCGCCTCGCGGTAGATCTGCTGAAAGGCACCGAGGTCTTTCGCAGCGATCACGAGGTTTATGCCGTACAGAAACGCGGCGTTGCCGTCGAGCGTGCGCAGGTTGTCGGAAACGAGGATGAAGAACGCCTTCCGCCGATCCGTTGGCGCGAGCGAGACGATCGGCCCGAAATCGACGAGCGGCGGCGGCGTGATCTGCGCGGGATGGAGCATCACCAGCGGCGGATACTCCTGCATGAAGTAGTCGCGTGCCTGCTGCGGCGAGGCGAAGAAGACAGGCATGAACCCGATCATCTTCGCGGCCTGACGCAGAGCAGGATGATCGAGGCCGACGATCAGCGCCTTCGCGCCGAATCCGTCGTCTTCCTCGTGTTGCTGAGTGAGCGGTTCCGCCGTCTGCGTTGCTGCAGCTGGCTGTCCCGATGCCACCGCGCCGGCCATCTCCAGGTTGCGGCGGTCGACCGTCAGCTTGGTTTGACAGACGGGACACGGAATGAGGACCGGCTTCATCGGCAACCGGGTCTCGTCGAGGGTGAGCGGCTTCTGGCAGGACGTGCAGACGATCTTCATCGCTTACTCCAGCATCGACAGCATCGAATCGCCATCGCTTCCGGCCGGCGGCGCGGCTTCCGGCTCGTCCGTGAGGCGCAGCGCGAGGTTGGTCGGGTTCGACGCATAGGCGAGCGCGATCTCTCTCGTGATCACGCGCTCGTTCCACAGCTTCTCGAGCTCGTCATCGAAGGTCTGCATCCCGTCCACCGAACCATCGTGCATGGCGTCGGTGATCGAGCGTCCATCCGTCTCCCCTCGGAGCACGTAATCCCGAGTCCGCATCGTCGATTTGAGGATCTCCATCACTGCCAGCCGGCCTCCACCCCTCTTCGGCAGAAGACGCTGCGAGACGACATACCGGAACGACTGCGCGAACCGCGTGCGCACCTGCGCCTCCTGATCCTTCGGAAAGACGCCCACGATCCGGTCGATCGTTCTGGCCGCATCGATCGTGTGCAGCGTCGACAAAACGAGATGTCCGGTCTCGGCGGCTTCCATCGCGATCTCGATCGTTTCGACGTCGCGCATCTCGCCGATGAGGATCACTTTCGGCGCCTGCCGCAGCGCGGCGCGCAGAGCAAGCGCGAACGACTTCGTATCGGTACCTAACTCCCGCTGATTCACGGTCGACTTGATGTGCTTGTGCATGTACTCGACCGGATCTTCGATCGTGATGATGTGATACGCATACTCGTTGTTGATCTTGTTGATCAGGGCGGCCAGCGTCGTCGATTTGCCCGAGCCGGTTGGTCCCGTCACCAGGACGATGCCATTCTTCAGCTTGCAGATGTTCCCGAGCTCCGCGGGCAGCTTCAGCGACTCGAGCGACGGAATCCCTTCCGGAATGACGCGAAGAACGATCGCGTAGGTGCCACGCTGGGCAAAGATGTTGACGCGGAACCGGGTCTTCTGCGGAATCGAGTACGAGAGATCGACCGATCCGTTCGTCAGCAGCGTACGCGTGAGCTCGCGGTCGCCGCGCAGCATGTGCATGGCGATCATCTCCGTCTGGTATGGCGTCAGCCGAGGGAGTCCGGGGAAGTTGACCGGCGCGAGCTGCCCGTCGATCTCGACCTGCGGCGGACGCCCGACCGAAAAGTTGAGGTCGGACACCCGATCTGACATCTTCAGCATCGCCTCGAGAATGGCGTCCAGGTTGAAGTTCTTCATCTGCGTCCTCGGGTTCTGCCATTGTACGTTGTACGGCCAAGTACAATCGCGAACATGTCCATCATCGCCATCGACTACGGAGGCCGCCGCATCGGTGTGGCGGTCAGCGACTCCGGCGCGATTGCCCGACCCCATTCTGTCGTGAAGAACGAAGGAGACGTCATCGAAAAGCTGGCCAGTCTGGCGAAGGATCTGGAGGCCGAGACCATCGTGCTCGGCGTACCTCGGCGGCCCAACAGCAGCGGCGGCGAACAGAAGTTCCGCGACTTCGCCGAACGGCTGCGGCAGAAAACGTGCAAAGTGGTCGTGCTCTGGGATGAAGCGCTCACGACGTCCGAGGCCTCACGGCAATTGCGCGACCATGGGATGAAACGGCGCGAGGCTCAGCGAGAAATCGACATGCACGCCGCGGCGGTGATTCTCCAGTCCTGGCTCGACGACGCAGCCCGGAGGACGTCATAGCTCGCCGCGCACGCAGGCAAGGCGGCTGCCGGAAGATCCTGCAGTCGTTGATGACCATCGGCCTCTTCGCCGCGGTCCTGGCCGTTGCCGGCGGCTGGTTCTTCATCCGGGCGATGCGCTCGCCGTTCCGAGGCTATACGGAGCCATACAAAGACGTCGAAGTACGCCATGGACTCCGTACCGCAACGATCCTCAAGCACCTGGAAACCGAGGGAATCGTTCGCGACGAGTACCTTCCTCTCGTCTACATGAAGATCGTCCGGCACAACGACAAGATCAAAGCGGGGATCTACGAGTTCTCGAAGCCGATGACGGCCGAAGAAGTATTGGACAAACTGGTTCGCGGCGATGTCGTCGCCAAGAGCGTGACAGTCCGCGAAGGACTGGACCGCTTTGCGGTTGCACACATCTTCGTACAGGAAGGGTTTGGACGCGATGCCGAGTGGGACAAGCTGACCGCAGATCCCGAATTGATCCGCGATATCGCCCCCGATGCGAAAACCCTCGAGGGCTACCTCTTCCCCGACACCTACAAGTTCAATCCCGGCACACCGCCCCACGAAATCATCGCGGCAATGGTCAACAACTTCCGCAAGCACTTCGGCGCCGAGATGAACTACATCACCACCGGTCTCGACCTGCACAAAACGGTCACGCTGGCTTCCATTGTCGAGACCGAGGCCCGCATGCCGCAGGAGCGCCCCCTCGTGGCATCGGTCTACCTCAACCGAATCAATCGCCACATGCTCCTCGGCGCCGATCCCACCGTTATTTACGCGCTCAAGCTCGCCGGCCACTGGGACGGAAACATCCGCAAGGGCGATCTGCAGATCGATTCGCCGTTCAACACCTATCGTTTCCACGGCTTGCCGCCTGGTCCGATCGCCAATCCGGGGCTGGCGTCGCTCCAGGCCGCCGCCGCGCCGGCTAAGAGCGACTTTCTCTACTTCGTCGCCAAACATGACGGTACACATGCATTCGCCACGAACCTGGCGGACCACGATCGCAACGTGCAGATCTACCAGATCCAGTGGTATCGCGATCAGCGTGCGGCGCAGCAAGCGCAGTCGCAAACTACCAAATAACTCACTGCCAATAACCTTTGTGCTATCCTCCGCGGACCGCCAACAAGCCGAGAGGGTCCCGATAGATGGCTGCCAAAAACCGTCCGTACGAGCAGTTCGGAACGTTCATCCTATTCAAGAAACTGGACACCGATTCGCTCGGTGAGCTCTGGCGCGCTGCCCGCCTCGATGGATCAACTCTCAGTCCGATTCTCGCTCTGCGGCGGATGAGCGGCGGCAACCGTACCGCGATGACGCAAAGCGCGTCCGAGGCGAGCCAGTTGGTGCCGCTCCTCAGCGGAACGACATTCGT
>DATLVW010000155.1:0-2681 GCA_035577085.1 Thermoanaerobaculia bacterium | reverse complement strand
AGCGCGAGCGGTGGGCGCGCGCGGCGGGCGTCAAGGCGCCGAGCAACCTCACGTGGTCGCTGCTGTGCGACGCGGTCCGGGAGACGGCGTGATGTCTGTTCCGATCGATCAGATGACGCCCGATGAGTTACGCGCCGAAGTCATACGCCTTCGATCTGAACTGACCGACCGTGAAGAAATCCGTGGCGGCAAACGATCGCAGTCGATGGTTATGTTGCGCCGCCTTGTCGAAGGTGCCGGTCTAGATAGATGCCTGGAATGGCCCGGTTCGCGGTCAAAGTCTGGCGGGTATGGACGGATCTATCTGCGAGGAACCAACTACCGCGCGCATCGAGCTGCATGGGAATTGGTCAATGGCCCGATTCCGAAGGGTCTGCTCGCGCTTCACAAATGCGACAACCCGCCCTGCGTGAACCCGCATCACCTATTCCTTGGTACCGACGCCGACAACATGGCCGATGCGATAGCCAAAGGAAGACGAACGATCGAGAACGGACGCCGCGGATTCAAGTTGCTACCTGAGCAAGTCGTCAAAATCAGGAAGCTTCGTGCTGACGGACTCAGCACTTATGCGCTTGGCCGTCAATTCGGAGTCACGCACAACCTAGTCAGCGAAATCTGCAACCGAAAGAAATGGAGGTCAGTCAAGTAGGACCGGCGTTTTTAGTAAATGCCCCGTCCCCCGTTGGAGCGAGGGACGGGGCCGAGAACCGCAACCGACCTGCTCGCGCAGGACAGCCCGGCCCCATCAACCGGCGGTCATACGTGCGCGCAGGTCTCCCTGTCAAGAGGAGACCCAATGAAACGAAAAGCACTGTTCCTGATCACCGTTCTGACCGCGACCGCAGCCTGTTCTCAGGCGCCAGAATCGATCGACGACACGTCTGCCCCACTGTTCGTCGACAACCATGTAACCGGCGGGCATGGTCCACTGTCCGCCAACGGCAACCAGGCGGCATGGGGAACCGTCCGACTCTGGTCGGGTAGCTTCGGCGAGGACTGGCTTGGGAGCGTAGACGGTAACTACATCGCGCATCCGACGGAATACCACACGGGAGATAGGCCCTACGTCGCGATGTCGCCCAACTTCACGTTTGCGACGGCCTATGAGTTCGAGGCAGCGCCTGGCGTGTTCTACGGACGTTCCAGCGCGATCACCACCTCATTCGTTCAGTTCGCATATCTCCCTGCCGCGATCGTCATTAGCTACGATGACGCCTGTCCGCTGGTGAATGCGACGCAGTGGACCACGCCGCATCCCTGCACGGGCGACTGGACCCCATTCGACGGCGGCGGCGTGCCCACGTTCGTGATCGGCAACGGCATCGTCAAGCCTGGGTTGCCCTACGGCGATTACCTCAAGTACACGGCACCCGGCGGCCCGGGCTCGTGGTGCACGTTCAATTTCTCCGATCTGCCCAACGTGGCGAAGCCTGCGGGTGCTCCGAATCACGCGGTCGCGATCGACAGCTGCCCGTAAGGCTGCACCATGGGCACCGCAGCACAGATCCTCACCGATAGCGTGAACGCGGCTATCGCCGTCGGTCTCACGATCTCTCTAGACTCCGACATGCTCGGCGTGGTCTGCACGTCGAGCGAAGCGCCGCTCTGGGAGATCGACCCGATGGCGAAGGAGATCTCGCCGCTCGGGGCGGTTCTCCTCGCCACTCAGCCACCGCTCGTCGACGAGGACCGCGCGCTCGCGCACGTGTTCCAGTCGCGGCCAGAGTTCCATGAGGGGATCGAGGATGGTGCGTGCGGGCGGCGCAACCTCGCACGCGATGATCGGCTCTACACCGAGGGACATCTCCTCGGCGTGCAGGTTCGCGAGCTGATTCAGCGGCGGTACGGCATCCCCGTCGAGCGATCGAGCATCGAAATCACCGAGGAGATCGACGCATGATTCGGGAGCAGCAGGCCGGGGCGTTTGTGGCGGCGCTGGAGGCGGATGACACCGATCAGATACTGATCGTTGACGACGGGGAGGAGCCGACCGCGACGACGCCACCGGCCTTGCTGCTCGAGCTTACCGAGGGAACGCGCGGCGATCCGACTCCCGTGCCCGCGGAACTGCCCGTCCCTCTCGGCCGCGAGGCGCTGATCGTCATCGAGCGCTTCCGCTTCGTGCTCGGCTACCAGTGCGGGTGGGGCGCGGCATCGATCGAGGAGGTAATTCGCAACGTGAGGGCTCTGATGCCGCGGAGAAACCGATGACACACGAGGCGGCGGTTACCATCTCGAATCGACTGTTCGAGCGCAATCCGGCCATGTGGTATCGCTGGCTCGCGTTCGCCGACTCTCGCGGGATGACGTTGCTGGCACTGATCTACGTGGCGGTCCGCGAACTGCGCGACGCCGCTGCGCGGGCCGCGTTCGAGACGGGCGAGGACTTCAGCGTGATCACCTGGAAGTGGCGCGAGGAAATCGTCGGTTGCAAACAATGCACGCAATGCACGCTGCCGGCTTTGGCAACGAATTCGCTGCGTTCGACGGTTTCGCTGGTAGGCGGCGGGCAAATGGCGAATGTGGAGAGCGTGAAAGCGAGGGGCGAATGAGCACTTACTTGGTCGATGTTTGCGACACGTGCGGCAGGGCGATGGCGGCTGGTCCGCTTGATGAGCACAACGTTCAGTTGGCAATTGCGACTCTCATCTTGACGGCTGGCGGCGCTGTGAAGTGCA
>DATLVW010000154.1:0-4274 GCA_035577085.1 Thermoanaerobaculia bacterium | reverse complement strand
CACGACATCGGCAAGTCGATCGACCGCGAGATGGAAGGGACGCATCTCGAGCTCGGACGCCAGGTGCTCGAGAAGTATGGCGAGAAGCGCGAAATCATCCACGCCATGGAATGCCACCACGGCGATTACGATCCGACGACGGTCGAGGCCGTGCTGGTCAACGCCGCCGATGCGTTGTCCGCGGCACGTCCGGGCGCACGTCGTGAGATTCTCGAGAACTACGTGCATCGCCTCGAGCGCCTCGAAGGGATCGCCAACTCGATGGAGGGCGTCTCGAAGAGCTTCGCCATCCAGGCTGGGCGCGAGCTTCGCATCATCGTCAATGCGGAGAAGATCTCCGACGAGCAGTCGATCTGGCTGTCGAAAGATGTCGCCCGCAAGATCGAAGCGGAGTTGCAGTATCCGGGTCAGATCAAGGTGACTGTGATCCGCGAAATGAGAGCGGTGGATTACGCCAAGTAGTGGCCAGGGTTCTGGGTTGCTCGGTCGTTGTGCGAGACCGCAGCAACCCAGCAACTGAGCAAGTCAGCGACCGAAACTAACCAATGATCCGCATCCTCTACATCGGCGACGTCGTCGGCCAGCCGGGCCGGAAGGCACTGCACCAGAAACTGAATCACGTGGTCGATCGGGAGAAGATCGACTTCACGATCGTGAACATTGAGAACGCCGCGGGCGGGTTTGGTGTGACCGAGGCGATCATGGAGGAGCTGAGCGAGCTTCCGATCCAGGCTTACACTTCTGGCAATCACATCTGGGACAAGAAGGACTTCGTCGAGAACTACGATCACTACGAGCACGTGATCCGGCCGGCGAACTACCCGCAGGCCAACCCGGGCAAGGGACGCGTGATCCGGCAGACGGCGGCGGGCGTCAACGTTGCGGTCGTCCAGGTGATGGGCAACGTGTTCATGCCGCCGTGCGATAACCCGTTCTATGTCATCGACCGCGAGTTGAAAGAGATCGGCGACGCGGCAAAGGTCATCGTGGTCGATATCCACTGCGAAGCCACGTCGGAGAAGCAGGCGATGGGGCGGCATCTCGACGGCCGCGCCTCCGTCGTCGTCGGGACGCACACGCATGTGCCGACCGCGGACGAGCGGATACTGCCGATGGGTACAGCATTTCAGACCGATGTCGGCATGACGGGCGCGTACGACTCGATCATCGGCTTCCGTCCCGATGAGGTGCTGTATCGCTTCCTGATGAACACACCGAAGAAGCTGGAAGTGGCCAAGCGCGACATCCGGCTGACAGGCGCGATGATCGAAGTCGACGAGACGACGGGCCGCGCGTCGAGCATCGTCCGGATTCAAGAGAGAGTCGAGGAGTAGCCATGCGCCTCGGCGTGATCACGCTCGGGCACGTCCACGAGGGCGAGCTCGCAGCACTGACGCCGCATCTGGAGCATCTGGAGCAACTCGTGCTCGATGTGCCGTTCACCGATCCGCTGACGAAGCATCGCGCGGAATTGAATCGCGCCGTCGATGCGGCATCGGACGACTGGCTGCTCATCGTGCGCGAGCGCGAGGTGGTTGATGAGGCGATCGCCGGCGAGATCGCTGCGGCGATGCGTGCGCAAACCGCGTGGGGATTTCGCATCCGTTCCGTGCCGATGTACGCCGGCAAACCATTGCGCATCGGTATGGACGAGGGTGAGCTGCGCCTGTTTCATCGGCGCCACCTTCTGCGCCGCGGCGACCTCGGCGTTCAAGGCACCGTCGTGCGACTCAATAATGTGCTGCGATCAATCACGTTCGAGTCCGTGGACGCGCACCGCGACTACCTGGCGAAGAACGGCGTGCCGCATTCGCTGCTCCGCCGGTTACTTCTCTTCGTCCATCATGCTCTGGTGACGCGCGCGTTCGATCGGAACACCCTGCAATACCTCTGGATCGAGGCAGGGTACGATCACGGTGCGGGTTGATTAAAAGCTTTCACCACAGAGGCACTGAGAGCACAGAGGTTTTCTCTGTGTCCTCTGCGTCTCTGTGGTGCATTGCTTCGAACGCACTACGCCATCTGCGCTTGCACGAGCGGCCGATCCGACAGAGCCCGCAGCGTGCCGTTTGCGCGGAACTGGCGCGGCGACATGCCGAAGCGCTCCCGGAACTGCTGCCGGAAGTAGTTCTCCGAGTCGAAACCGCAGCGCCGGGCGATCTGCGATACGCGCGTGTTCCCGCCCTTCAGCAGGCGCGCTGCCTTCTCCAGCCGCTTCTCCTTCAGGAAGTGGCTCAGCAGGCGGCCGGTGGTGCGGTGGAAACGGCCTGAGACATACTGCCTCGTGTAGCCGAGCTCCTTGGTAACCGCTTCGACCGTGAGCTCTTCATCTGCTTTCATGCGGCGGCGAACCGTCTTGATCAAATTGCGTAAGAGGCCATCCATCGCGGCCCTCCCTCGTTGATGCGCCGGTCGAGCCGCTGTACCCTTGCGGTTCAGCAACCCGATCCGGCATTAATCGAATTAAGTGTGGCGACATTATACCCAGAATCGGCGGGAGATCTCGTGGAAGAGTCAACTTTTATTCGCAGCGTGATGTTGTTTCTCGAGTTTGACGATGATGAGCTGGCTGCAATCACGCGGTCGATGGTCATGAGCCGATTCGCCGAGGGCGACGCAATCCTCGAGGAAGGAAACGCTAATCGCGCCCTCCATGTCCTGCGCAGCGGCCGTATCCGTGTATCGCGCCGCGTCGGCGACAGCGAAGTCTCGCTCTGCGATCTCGTTGCCGGTCAGACGTTTGGCGAGCTTTCGATCATCGAGGACGGTGTCGCCTCGGCCACGCTCCGCGCGGTTGCCGAGACCGAGGTCCTGTCGATGCCGATGCACTCCCTGGCGCAGTTTCTTCAGGAGCATCCCACTGCCGCGAGCAAGTTCTGGCGCGCCATCGCCGTCGAACTCCGTCGTCGCCTGCTGCAGACCAACGACGTCGTCAGCAGCTACTTCGAGATCAACCGCAACCTCGTCGAGAACGCGACGTTCCGCGAGGCGTACGCCATGTGCAACCGATGATCGGCGCGTTTCTCTTCGCTGTCATCACATCGACGGCTGGTCCTCCCGGCTGCCCGGCCGGACCGATTGGCCGCGTCGGATGTTGCCGCGACGCGCCCCAGCTTCTTACGCGTGTCGACGAGCCTTACCGCCAGGTTGCGGAGCGCCGGCATCTGCACGGCATCGCCATCATCGAGCTGATCATCGATACGACCGGTGGCGTTTGCGCGGCGCACGTTCTCCGCGGACTCGACCCTGAGTTCGACCGCGCCGGCCTCGTCGCAGTGCGGCAGTGGAAGTTCCGCCCGGCCCTGAACTACTCCGGCAAGCCGGTCACCGTTGCATTCAATGTGACCGTGAAGGCGAAGTGACCGATACACTTCCGCCATGAGCTTCGCGCCAATCCAGAAGGAAGTCGACGACTACATCTCTCAATTCAAGGAAGGCTACTTCCCGCCGCTCTCGATGCTGGCGCGTATGACCGAGGAGCTGGGCGAGCTGGCGCGCGCGCTGAGCCATCAGGCCGGGTTCAAGAAGCCGAAGAGCGGCGAGCCGGCAGGCGAGATAGCCGATGAGCTATGCGATCTGATCTTCGTCGCCGTCTGCCTCGCGAATTCTCTCGACATCGATCTCGATAACGCCTTCGCGGCGGCGATGACGAAGTACCGGACGCGCGACGCGGATCGTTGGACGAGGAAGTGAGTCTGCGGTAGCGGGGTTGCGCGGTTGCGCTACGCCGAGGCCGCGAGTGCGTCCAGCTTCTCGCCTGTCAGCCGGAACACGGACCAATCCTCCATCGGCCGTGCGCCGAGCGACTTGTAGAACGCGATGGAGGGCTCATTCCAGTTGAGCACCGCCCACTCCACGCGGCCGCAGTTGCGGTCGCGGGCGATTTGCGCGAGACGAACCAGCAGCGCTTTGCCGTAGCCGCGGCCGCGAAACTCCGGCTTGACGAATAGATCCTCGAGATAGATGCCCGGCTGCGCGAGGAACGTCGAGTAGTTGTGGAAGAAGATCGCGAAGCCTGCGGGCACGCCGTCCGAGGAGCCGATCAACACCTCGGCCACGCGCACAGCTCCGAACAACGTGGAGCGCAGTTGTTCCTCGGTCGCCACGACCATGTGCGCAAGCCGTTCGTATTCGGCGAGATCGCGAATGAACTGCAGGATCAGCGGGACATCGGATTCCGTTGCCTCTCGAATTTCGAATGCCATCGTGCATGCGATGATATCTGGATGCGTAGGTTGATTGTGTGTTGCGTGGTGGCTGTTGGCGTGTCGGTT
>DATLVW010000153.1:0-6844 GCA_035577085.1 Thermoanaerobaculia bacterium | reverse complement strand
CGACCGAGGTCGCAGGAGTGAGGTAGTCGGGTGAGTCCGTGCCGAGGATGATGAGGTCGACGTCGGTTGCAACCTTCTCCGCGCGCAGAAGAGCCTCAGTCGCGGCCCGTTGAGCGAGATCCGAGGCCGCCCATCCTTCCGGTGCCCGCCAGCGTTTGAGAATTCCGCTGGCCATCTCCATCTTGTCGACGAAGTCCGGCGCAGTCGCGGATAAACGCTCACGGAGGTCGTCGTTCGTGACTTCGATTTCGGGAAGGAAACTCCCCGTGCCGACGATGTTGCAGTAGTTCATCACAAGAGGAGTCAGGAACCCTCAGGTCCCCAACACCAACCCCCCATCCACTGACAGCACCGCTCCGCTGACGAATCGAGCCGCATCCGAGGCCAGCCAGACGTAGGCATTCGCAATGTCCAAGGGGTCGCCCATGCGACCGAGAGGCGTTCGCGCCGCCATCGAGTCCAGGACCTTCTGCGGCATGGCCTTGAGAATGTCAGTGGCGATGAATCCGGGAGCTACCGCATTCACGCGGATGCCGAACCGGCCCAGCTCGCGTGCCCAAGTCTGCGTAAAGCTGATCACGCCCGCCTTCGTGGCCGCGTAGTTTGTCTGTCCGAAGTTGCCATAGAGGCCTACGATCGAGGAGGCGTTGAGGACCACGCCATGACCCTGACGGATCATATGGGGCACTACCGCTCGCGTGCAGAGGAACACTCCTTTGAGGTTCACGTTGACGACCGCGTCGAAGGTCGCATCGTCCATCGTAGAGACGACCTCGCCATCCTTCCACTTCACGAGTTGGGCGTCGCGGACGATGCCGGCGTTATTGACCAGCACATCGATTCGCCCGTGATCCGCAATCACCATCGCGGCAGCCGATTCGACGGAGTCCCGGCTTGTTACGTCGACCTTGGGTGAGCTGGTGATGTCCCAGGCGACGACCTTCGCCCCTTCGTGAGCGAACGCCGCTGCGGTTGCCTGGCCGATCCCAGCGCCGCCACCGGTGACGATCACCACTTTGTCCTTCAGATTCAGTTGCATGCTCGGCCTTTGACAGGGACACGGCTGAGATCGCCGCGAGTTCCCGGGAATGGAGGGTCCTATGGTTGAAACTAGCCGACCGGTCGGTTTGTAAATGCAATTATGGGTGGTTGGGGGTGGATGTCAAGATTCTCCACCCGGCTACTTCACCTTCCCCGAGCGTGGGCTCCCTTAGACCGATTTCGAAGCAAAGAGCTGGCGGACCATCGGGAAGAAGCGGTCCGGATGCTCGAGGTAGACGACATGACCCGAGTCCGGCACGAGCTCAAAGCGACTGTTCGGCAGAATAGCCGCTATCTTCCGCTGCACTCCGGGTGCGATGACGCGGTCGTGCTCCGCCGCGATGACGAGCGCCGGCGTCCGGATCGCGCGATACTCGTCCAGCCGCGTCTCCAGGGCCTCGAAGAATGGATCCTGCGCGAGTGTCAGCCGGGCCAGAGCGGCCGTTCGATCCTTGTATCGCTCGTAGAAATTCGTCCGCATCGACTCCAAACGGTCCGCGGCAGCGCGGACGAAGGTCTCGCCGAAAATCTTCTCGTACATGTAGCGTGTGTAGAGGTCGAACGTCTCCGGACCGCCAGCATAGAAGCGGAGCGATAGATCCTGGTACATGTCGAAAAGCTTCTCCCGCGACAGGAGAATGCCCGACACTACGAGCGTGTGCAGCCGGTCCTGAAACTGACGAGCGAATTCCAGCGCGACCAACCCGCCGTACGAGATCCCGACGAGATGTACGCGCTCCACACCGATGCGATCGAGAATGCGCACGAGGTACGACGCGATGCGGTCGACGAAATACGGCACATCGAATGACGTCGACCGGCCCTGTCCCGGGTAATCCCATAGCAGCACGTCGTAGTCCGGGCGAAGCCTCGGAAGGAAGCTGTGCCACGCCGCCGTGTGCATCGCCAGTCCATTCAGCAGACAGACGACCTCGCGTTCGCCTGTGCCGAAAAGCTCCCAGTAGAGCGTGTGCTCGTCCGCGTCGAGCATCTCCGCGCGGTCAGGTTGTACGGGATCAGGCATCGTCCTTCCTTTGAAATTCACTCGGAGCTGAGGATTGCGTGGGTTCGAGATCGCGCAGCGTGAGGGACGGTCGCCAACGACGCTACAAATCCAACTCGCCCCAATCGATCGAGGTCGGCACGTTCGACTTCGCGAAGATCGTGGCCAGCATCTCGGCGGGGCGGTAGACGCGGATGTCGCCGAACTCGCTGGGGCGGCGCGTCTTCATCGTGAAGAGCGCGCGTTGCGAGGCGTAATCGAAGTTGGCGTGGAAGTCATCGTCCTTTTTCTGATCGAACATCGACCGCAGGACGTTGAGCTGATTGGCGAGATGGTCGGCGGGATCGACGCTCGTTGACGACTTCTGCTGCCGCGCGGCTTTCTTGCGGACAGGCTCCATGCCGATGGCCATCGAGCGGAGGTCTTCGAGCTCCTGATCGACGCGGTTGCTCTTCGGCGCTTTCTTCCCCTCGGGTGGCAGGAGCATGGCCGGGATCTTGTTGCAGTTGGCGCGGTGGATGGCTTCGCTGCGCGTGATCCAGCCGAGGTTGGTGACGCCGCATCGCGCGGAAACGTTGGACGTCAGATTCTCGATGAACGGCTTCACGGCTGTCTGGAACGAATCATCGACGCCGTTGAAGAGATTGAGGACGTAGTGGACGCGGAACTCCTCGAGCGTCTGCTGGACGGTGCGGGTGATGGGATGGTCGCCGAGGTTGCCGGCGAGATCGTCGGCGAACGCGTCGAGGTTTCCGATTGCCGAGTCGTAAACGTCCTCGACCTGATCGATGAGATCGTTGATCAGCTTCCAGAAGTCGAGTTTTCCATTGACGGTAGAAAAGAACGGCGACTCACGGCTGAAGATCAGGCGCAGCTTCCGGAAGAGAATCGCTTTGACGATGTCGGACGCGGCCAGCGTGGCGCTCGGGAGATGCGGCGTGAAGATGAGCACTCCGGAGTTCGAGAACGGCAGGAAGTCAATGACGTTGGCGTCGAGGCCGGCGCGCATGTCGAGGATGACGTAGTCGGCATCGAGCCCGTTGATGGCTTCGATCAGCCGGTCTTTATTCGCCGCGCCGAAATTCGTAATCTCGTCGATCAGGTGGAGCGGTCCGGCCACGAAGCCGAAGTTGCGGAAGACGCCTTTGGGATCGAGCTTCGCGTCGAGATGCGTCACGCAGGAATTGAGCGGCTCGCTCTTGCGGAAGAAATGGTAGAGGTCTTTGTCGATCGGAACGTCGATGGCGTTGCGGATCGCTGACGTGCCCGTGTCCAGGTCGACGAGGATCGTGCGGCCGTGACGCGAGAGGGCAAGCGAAAAGTTGATGGCGAAGGTTGTCTTGCCAACTCCGCCCTTGCCGGAGGAGATCGGAATGATCCGTTTGATGGCCACTCTCGTTGGGAACTTCGCGACGGAGTGTAGCATCGGGTTTGCTGGACTGCTTTGCTGCTAAAATCCCGGCGCAAGTGCTCCCAACATCGTTCTACAGGAAGTTCTCGCTCTTCGCGGAGCTGGACGACCGTGAGCTGGCGTCGATCGCAGCGGTGGCGAAAACGCGCCGCTACGCGAAGGACGATGCTGTTTTCCATGCTGACGAGATCGGCGACGTCTTCTATCTCATCCGCGAAGGGCAGGTAAAAGTGACGATGATCTCACCCGAGGGGAAAGAGATCATCCTCTCGATCCTCGGCGTCGGCGATTTCTTCGGCGAGATGGCGTTGTTCGATAACGAACCGCGCTCGGCCACGGTGATCGCCACCGAGCCGCTCGAGATCGTGTCGATCTGGCGCTCCGACTTTCTTCACATCCTCAGCGAGAATTTCTCGATCGCTCAGAAAGTGCTGGCGGAGCTCTCCAAACGGCTTCGGGACGCTTCGAATCGGATCGAGTCACTGGCGACGATGGATGTCTACGGCCGCCTCGCTCGCTTCTTTCTCGATCTCGCCCGTCAGAACGGCAAGTCACTCGACAACGACTACATCGCCGTGACCCGCCCCACGCACCAGGCGATCGCAAACATGATCGGCACGTCGCGCGAGACGGTGTCGCGATTGATCCACGATCTGATGAAGCAAAATCTCCTTCTATCCGAGGGGAAGACGATCTATCTCCGCAAATCAGCGCTCGATCAGTTCCGCGCGGAGCTGTGATTCTCGGTTCGCGAAGTCTCGTGCAACGCGCAAGTGCCTGCATCACAACCGCGAGTGCGCGAGACTAATCTTCCGCGAGACCGCGTAACCGCGTACCCTCCGCTACCGCAATGCTCACCGTCCCCAACGCGCTCACGCTTCTCCGGCTCTTCGCGGTGCCGGTTTTTCTCTATGCCTCATTCCGAGGCGAGTACCGGCTGGCGTTCTTTATTTTCGCGGGGGCGGCGTTTACCGACTTTCTCGATGGCGTGATCGCGCGGCGGTTCAATCAGCGCTCGCGCATCGGTGCGATCCTCGATCCGGCCGCGGACAAAACGATGATGGTCGGTGGCTACCTTTTCTACACGCTGCGCGATGGTTTGCCGTGCGGGATTCCGGGATGGCTCACGTTTACGGTGCTCATCCGCGACTTCGTGATCATCCTCTTCGCCTACCTTCTCTACACGCGGATTCACGTGAAGCGCTTTCCGCCGTCGTGGGCCGGGAAGACGTCGACGATGTTGCAGGCAGGTACGCTGGCCGTGACGATCGAGATCAACGCGTTCGGCCCGGCGCTGTTCCCGTTTCTTCAGGTCCTCTTCCGCATCGCCATGCTCGCGACACTCTTCTCCGCATGGGACTACCTGCGAAAAGGGAAGGGGATGATTGCGTCCGCGAATCCTTGACCGCTTCCGGCCCGTCTCCTAGAATGCGCGGCTCGCGCCGAGAAATAGATGGTGGGCGCGCGAAGTTAGCAGGGGTCCTAAGCCTCCATAGCTCAATTGGTAGAGCAGCAGACTCTTAATCTGTTGGTTCTAGGTTCGAGTCCTAGTGGGGGCACCAAATCAAGTACGATGCAGAGGACTGGGCTCGCGCTCGGTCCTTTTTTGCATCCGGGCGAAAGTGGCGGAACTGGCAGACGCGCTGGACTTAGGATCCAGTGGCCCAAAGCCGTGCGGGTTCGAGTCCCGCCTTTCGCACCAATCCAGCCGAAAATTCATCCGAGGGTTGCCAGCGAATGCTTCTCAATTACGAAGACGTTTCCCCAGTCAAGAAGATCGTCGAGGTCGAGATCCCGGCGGGCCTCATCTCCGCGGAGTCGCAGCGCGTTACGTCGGAGTTCAGCCGTCAGGTGAAAATCCCCGGCTTCCGTCCCGGCAAAGTACCCCTGGGCGTCATCCGTTCGCGCTTTGCCAAAGAGATCCAGGAGCAGGTCATGGAGCGGCTCCTGCCGCAAACGTTCAGCGAAGCCATCGCGGACAAAGGTCTCGAGGTCGTCGGCGACCCGCATCTCCAGCACGTCGATCCGGTCATCGAAGGAGCGCCGGTCAAGTACAAGGCCGAGTTCGAGGTCAAGCCGCAATTCGAGTTGAAGCAGTATCGCGGCCTGGTCATTGACGACCCGAAGATCGAAGTCGCCGAAGCCGATGTCGACGGCATGATCGAGAGGCTTCGCGAGCAGGCCAGCGTCTATCGCCCCGAGACCGAGCGCGGACTCGAAGAGAACGATTTCGCGATGATCGAGATGACGACGTCCGGCGAAGGCATCGATGCCGAAACGCGCGGAGGCCATTTCCGGCTCGGCGAAGAGACGCCGCTGCCGGAGTTGCACGAAGCGCTGCGCGGCAAGAAGCCGGGCGAATCGGCCACGTTCGACAAGACGTATCCCGACGATGCGCAGAACGAGAGCTTTCGCGGCAAGAACATCCACCACGAGGTCACGCTCAAAGAAATCCGGGTCCAGGAAAAGCCAGAGATCACGGACGAATTCGCCCAGAGCACCGGCGGATGGGAAAATGTTGCGCAGATGCGCGAGGCCATCGCCGCCGACATCCGCAAACATCGCGAGCTCGAAGTGCGCCGGCTGAAGCAGACGCAGCTCTCCGAGCTCCTTCTCGCCGCCCATGAGCTGGAAGTCCCGGACACGCTGGCTGAGGAAGAGGTGGGCCGGTCGCTGCAGAACTACGCGCGCTTCCTGGTTTCGCAAGGCGTCGACGTCCAGAAAGCGGAGATCGACTGGCGCAAGATGCGCGACGAGTTTCTTCCCGAGGCCGTGAAACGCGTCAAACGCTCACTCATCCTCGAGCAGATTGCGAAGAAAGAGAATCTGATCGTCAGCGACGTTGAAGCGGACGCGCACATCCGCCGTGCCGCGAAAGAGGCCGACCGCGACTTCGCAGAGGTCAAGCACCAGCTGCGGCATGACGGCGGCTACGAGAAGTTGCGGACGTCGATGAGCCAGGACAAAGCGCTCGATCTCGTCCTGGACGAGGCGACGCTGCGCAGCGCCTGATCTCATGCTCTCGCGTGATGCGCGACTCCTTTTCGCCGCGCGCATCGTGCGGCTTTTCGCGTACGGCTTCGTCGCCGTCGTTCTCGTGCTCTATCTTTCGTCGATCGGGCTCGACGACCATCGGATCGGGTTGCTTCTGTCGCTCACCCTCGCCGGCGATGTCATCGTTTCCCTCTACCTGACGACGCGGGCCGACTCCCTGGGCCGGCGGCGAACGCTGCTCGCCGGCGCCGTGCTGATGATCGGCGCCGCGGTCGTATTTGCACTGACACGCGATTTCACGCTGCTCGTGCTGGCTGCGACCATCGGCGTGATCAGCCCGAGCGGTAACGAAGTGGGGCCCTTTCTGGCTGTCGAGCAGGTTGCGCTGGCGCATG
>DATLVW010000152.1:0-3261 GCA_035577085.1 Thermoanaerobaculia bacterium | reverse complement strand
GAGACACAGAGGTCACAGAGATAGTGTCTTCAACTCTGTGTCCTCTGTGTCTCTGTGGTTAAGTGTAAAACGCCAATGGAAAAGATCCTCGTCAGCGCCTGCCTCCTCGGCCAGCCCGTCCGCCACAACGGCGCGCACAAGCGGTCCGACGATCAGATCCTGCAGCGCTGGATCGAGGAAGGACGCGTCGTCGCTGTCTGCCCGGAGATCGCTGGCGGCCTCCCTGTGCCGCGGCCGGCTTCAGAGGTCGTGGGAGGCGCGGACGGTTCGAAAGTCCTCGCCGGCGAAGTCAAGGTGATCGACTTCAATGGCCGCGACGTCTCGCATCACTTCGTGAGCGGAGCCAGCGTCGCGCTCGAAGCCGCGCGCGCCAACAACATCCGCATCGCAATTCTCAAAGAAGGCAGCCCATCGTGCGGCAGCGGCTACACCTACGACGGAACGTTCACCTCCACACGCGTGCCTGGTCACCACGGCGTCACAGCCGCGCTGCTCCGCGACAACGGCGTCCGCGTTTTCAGCGAAACGCAACTCGCAGAAGCGGAAGAGTGCCTACTGCAGCTCGGATCGAAGTGATCGTAATCGGAAAGTTGCGGCGTATTCTTTAGGTGCATGAGGCCGATCGCCGATTCCTTCGCACTCGTGCTCACTGGCGGCGGCGCGCGCGCTGCGTATCAGGTGGGCGTGCTGCGTTGTCTCGCGCGGCATCTGCCGAAGAACGCCTTCGACATCATCACCGGCGTTTCCGCGGGCGCGATCAACGCGGCCTTCGTCGCCTCGCGAAACGCGCCGCTGCCTGCCGTCATCGATGAGCTGTCCGAGGTCTGGAGAACGCTGGAGTTGAAAGACGTGATCCGGATCGATTCCCGCTCGCTCGCGCGCAACGTCTTCGGCTGGGGGACGAAGCTCATTTCGGGCGGAAACCGGGTCGCTCCGGGCATCCGGGGACTGGTGGATACGACGCCTCTTCGTCATCTGCTGGAGCGGCTCTTTGTCACGAACGACAAGGGCGAGATTTCCGGCATCGCCGAGAACATCGTCCGCTGTCATCCGCGGGCCGTGTCGGTGACCGCGCTCGATTACACAACCGGCAAGACCGTGACGTGGACCACCGGCTGCGACATCGAGACGTGGTCGCGCCCCCTGCGCCGCAGCGTGGAGCAGCCGCTGAGCGTCGATCACATCATGGCCTCGGCCGCCCTGCCGCTCGTCTTTCCCGCGGTCCTTGTGGGAAAGCATTGGTACGGTGATGGCGGCATCCGTCTCTCCGCGCCGCTCTCTCCAGCCCTGCACCTCGGCGCCACGCGCATGCTGGCCATCTCCACGCACTACGCGCCCTCGTCATCCGAAGCCGACGAGCCGCAGATCGCCGGCTACCCGCCTCCGGCCCAGATCCTCGGCCAACTGATGGACGCGATCTTCCTCGACGTGATGGACGAGGACACCGTGCGTCTGCAGCGCTCCAACGAGTTTCTGGGTCACCTCCCGCCCGACCTTCGGGGAGGTTACCGGCCGGTTGATTTCGCCGTCATCCGCCCGTCGCAGGACATCGGTAAGCTGGCCGCCGAATACGAGCCCGCCCTCCCACGCCCCTTCCGCTTCCTCACCCGCAGCCTCGGCACCCGCGAAACCTCCAACGCCGATTTCATGAGCCTCTTCATGTTCGTCCCCGAATACCTCCAACGCCTGATGGAGATCGGCGAAGCCGACGCCGACGCGAATATCGAGGCGATCATGAGGGTAGGGACGGGGACGGTTCAGGCGCGCTAGAGGAATGCAGGCGTCTCCTGCGGCCGTCGGGCGTCCTCGCCCGGCGGTGGTTTCCGTGAGTCGCGCAACTGAGTGGGTCGCCGGTTGCTGTGGCGTTGCCGTGGGGCCAGGCCTTCGTTTTTTCGCCCGAATAGATGCGAATAACAAAAGAAAACATCGTGACGGCTCAAGGTGCCCTCGCAAGTATCCGCTTTTCAATGATTTGCAGGCAGGCAACGAGCGAAGGTCTGACCCTCATGCCTTCGGTTGTTATTTGCGTGGTGCTGGGGGAGCACCTGTTTTTCACGCGGAGACGCGGAGGCCGCGGCGTCTCTCCTCCGCATCTCCGCGACTCCGCGTGAAACGTCTTCTTTTTCTTCTCCTGAATTTAGTGCGAATAACTGAAGAGGCATCGCAGCGCTCCCGGTGTGCCCTCGCAAGTAATAGCTTTTTCAATGGTTTGCAGGCAGACGACGAACGAAGGTCTGACCCTACTGCCTCGTCGTTCGAAACGGAGCGCCGCTAATGTCAAACGGAGCGCGGCTAATGTCAAACGGAGCGCGGCTAATGTCAAACAGCGCGCGGCTAATGTCAAACGGGGCGCGGCTAATGTCAAACGGAGCGCGGCTAATGTCAAACGGGGCGCGGCCAATGTCAAACGGAGCGCCGCTAATGTCAAACGGAGCGTCTCCAATATCGAGGGGAGGCTTTCGATGTCGAAGCAGCGGCGGTGAATTTCGCATTTCGCGGCAACCCCCGCCGGGCAGGGACGCCCGACGGTAGCAGGCAGGAATGCCTGCGCTACGTGCGCATCCCCGGTCTCGAGCTGACCCTCTCGCCCGAAGCATAGAATGACCCTATGAAGATCTCGTCCATGGTGCTCCTCGCCATCGCTATCTCATCAACCGCCATCTCTGGCGCCGAGCAGGGAAACGTAACCGGAAAGATGGTGATCAACGGCAAGACCATCAAGCTCACGCACGTCTACGCGTCCGCAGGCCCGAGCCGTTGGGATAAGAAGAAGGTGGAGGTCCGCGTGATCCTCTCCGACGTGCCGCTGAGCGACGAGGAACTCGCCAGCGGCAGCAAACGCGAGGCGCTGGCGAACGCCGGCAAACTACACGCGATGGAGCTGATCCTGGCCGATGATCCGATGGGGCATCCAGGCAAGCGCTCGATGTCGAACGACATCTACGATTCCGCCTTCACCACCGCCCAGCAGCCGATGCGCCTGAGCGGCCTCGACACGTTCGAGACCAAGACCGACGACGGCAAGACCATCGCCGGCCACCACTTCATGGAATCACCCCACAAATTCAGCGACATCGGCAACAACGTCACGTTTCAGGACGACGTGACGTTTACGGCGGCGGTTGCGAAGTAGGCGACGCGAGGGACGCTGGAGAAGGGCGGTAGATCTCTTCGCGATCGAGCGCTTTTCTCCTTCGCGCCCTTCGCGGCTTCGCGTGACACAGATGCTCACGCGAAGACGCGAAGAAGACGTTACTTCTC
>DATLVW010000151.1:0-5661 GCA_035577085.1 Thermoanaerobaculia bacterium | reverse complement strand
CCCCGAGGAGTGGAGCGGCTTCGCCTTCGGCCTCGGCCTCGACCGCTGCGCCATGATCAAGTTCGACATCCCGAACATCCGCACGCTCTTCGAGAACGATCTGCGCGTACTGCAGCAGTTCTGAGCCCGCCTTTCGTTTCTCCTTCGTGTCTTCGCGTCTTCGCGTGATTCCCTGTTCACGCGAAGACGCGAAGTCGCGAAGGATCTTCTAGACGCATCGAAGAATCATTGATGCACATCGTCAATCGTGGTCTGCGTATCGTCGGATCGACAATGCGCATTGTCGAATCCACGATCGACATCGTCATTTCGATGATGCACAGCGTCATATCGACGATGCATACCGTCAATTCATCGCTCCATATCGTCATATCGACGATGCCTAGTGTCGATTCATCGCTCGACATCGTCAGATTGACGATGCACAGCGTCGATTCATTGCTCGCCATCGTCAGATTGACGATGTGCATCGTCGGTTCATCGCTTCGCATCGTCAAATCGACAATGCGGCTAGAAGACTCGATGATCCAATTCACAAGAACTGGACCAATGAGTCCCAAACGCGGCATGAATCACCAGAAAATCGCGATTATTCCGCGCGCTCAACGACCTTCTCTTGCACAGCCGGAACCTTTTGTCAGGTGACCCCGTCTAACCGAATAGGTCTATCGATGACCTCCCTCGGCAGCGCGTCGCTGACGAGACGTCGAGTTGGCTTGAAGTACTTCAACCCGTTTACCCACGCGGGTCACAACATGTCGGACCAGCGTGATTCTTCGAGGATCTTATGAGCAAAGAGATAGAGATCGCCGTCGATACACCGCCTGCCAATGGATCCATGCCGGATGTCGATCTGTTGCTGGCCCTGATCGATCAGATCGAAGCGAACGTCCCCGGGTTCATTCCCTACGACATCAACGACGCCAGACGCGTAGGCAACCTGGCCCGCTTTGCCAAAGACATGATTCCAAAGATGATCGCCACGGTATCCTCTCTTCCCTCAGTCGCCGGAATGAACACCTTCGACGTCGTCGAGGGGAAGATATCCCTGGCGTACGACACCGCCATCCAGCCGGTCATCCAACGCCTGTCGGCGTTGCTCAACGGCGTTCAGTTCACGACCGACAGCCGTCTTGCCAGATCCACCGAACAGGTGTTGGCGACCTACGCCTGGATGAAGAAAAAAGCCAAAAGTCCCTCTGGTGTCGAGCTTCGTCCGTATCGCGATGACATGGCCCTGACGATGAAGAAGGTCCTGAACCGCCGCAGCAAACCAGCATCGAAGCCGGCAGCACTGGAAGAAGCGGCCGAACCCGTCGACGATGATGACGATCGTTCCGAGGATTCCCGCACAGCGCCGGACGACGATGTGAAAAATTAGCTCCTATTTCAGCTCGGGGTTAGGGGTCGTCGATACGCTCCCACTCCCCACCCCCGACTCCCCACACCCTCATCAGATCAGCCCCAGAAACTTGTCCCTCCGTAACCTTGCCCGACCGAGACTCGTCTAAGAAGACAGGTCTCATCGATGAACCTCGCCGCCAGCGCGTCGCTGCCGGCGTACAGAGCTGGCTCGAATTGACTAAACCCCTAACCCCACGCGGTATACGGAGAGAGTCTGTCTCGCGTGGTTTCGAGGAGTGATCATGCGAAAAACGAACAAGAGTGTTGTCAACCCCTCCAACCCAGTCACTGCTGCACCAACGGCCGAGGACATCGCCGCCCAGCTCATGGGCCTGATGGATCAGATCGAAGCTCTCGTCCCCGGCTTCACGCCGCACGATACGAATGACGCCAGGCGCGTAGCCAACGTGGCGCGCTTTGCCAAGGATCTCATCCCACAGGTCATCACCACCGTCACCGCTCTCCCGTCCGTCGGAAACGTAAACATCTTCGACGTCGAGGACGGGAAAACTGCTCTGGAGCTCGATGCCTCCATGCGACCGGTCGCGCAGCGTCTGGCATCGCTGCTCGACGGCGTCACATTCACCGTCGGCAGCCGGCTCGCGAAATCCACCGGACAGGGACTGGCGATGTTTGCCTGGATGAAGAAACACGCGAGAACCCCCGAGGGGGTGGCAGCGCGTCCGTATGTGGATGAAATGTCACGAACGATGAAGCGGATCATGAACCGCCGTAAACCAGTCCATCCACCGACGCCGGTGCCGGCAGGCGCGCAAAGCCTTCTCGCGCCGAATCTCGCCCAAGCCGCCGCAACAGCCCCCGACGACGACCTTCCGGAAGATTTCCGCAAGGCCCTCGAAGAGGCCGTGAAGGACTAGACCCCGCCCCGCCCCTCGCGCGAGTCTCGCGCGGGGGGCGGTGTTTTGGTATTGGGTAAGCGCGCGGATTGAACACATCGCGAGACCACGAATTACAGCAACCGCGCTTCTGAGCGCTTTCAATACCGCCTTCGTTCGATCGCGTACGCCGAACTTCGACAGGATGCTCGAGACCTGATTCTTGATCGTTCCCTCGGCGGTGCCGAGGGCGTGGGCGATTTCTTTGTTGCTGTAACCGCCGGCCATTAGGGGGACGACTTCCAGTTCGCGCCGCGAAAATGTGCTTACGTCAAGCTGGACGTCATTGCCTTGATCGACTAGTCTGCACCTCGCCGCACATTGCGTCGCGTTTCCCGGAGGTCCATTTGCGTCTTTGCGCGATGCGCGCAACAGTGTTTGTCGTTTGCATCTCAACGGCCTTCATCGCCTCGGCGCAAGTATCTCGTCTCTCCACGAGATACTTGTTCGTGCAGCCGGACGCCAGCGCTCCTGCCACACCGTCACCGGGATCCCGGCTGGGCGCACCGATCGACGTATTGATCGGCAAAGCGCTGACTCACTCGATTACCGTCATCGTCGGGTTGAAGCTTGACCACGAGTGGGTTCCCGAGGGCTACCTCGCTCGTGAGGATGTGAGCAAGCAGCGAGCCGCGATCGACACGGCGCTGGCTAGACTGAAAACGAGATACATCGACAAGATGCTCGACATCCAAAATTTTTCGCCGATCCCGTACGCATGCTTCGTAGCCGATGTCGGGCTGCTGCAACGCCTTGACCACGATGATGAAGTCACGAGCATCGAGCTCAACGAGCTCGGCTCTGTAGGACTTCGGCAGAGCGCTCCCCTCGTGGGTGCGACGGCTGCATGGTCAGCAGGCTATGACGGCACCGGGCAAACGATCGCCATCGTTGACACGGGCATTGACAAGACTCATCCATTCCTTTCAGGCAAAGTCGTCGCCGAGGCTTGCTCCTCCAATCCAGAATTTGGCGTCTCTTCGTCCACGGTCTGCCCCAATGGCCAAACGCAGATGGTCGGCACAGACGCGGGCGTAAACTGCAATGTCTCGATCTCCGGCTGCTCTCACGGAACTCACGTGGCGGGCATCGCCGCCGGCTCGTCAACTACAGACGGTATCTGGGGCATCGCCCGAGGCGCGAAACTGATTTCCGTCCAGGTCTTCCACCGCGTAGATGACCAGAGCGTATGCCTCTCGTTCGGCGATTCTACTCCTTGTGCTGAGACTTCGGTACGCGATATCGCCGCAGGTCTTAACCAAGTTGCAGATTTTGCGCAACAATTCCAAATCGCCGCCGTGAATATCAGCATCCAATTTCAGAATTTTTTTAGCACGAGAGAGATCTGTAGAACTTCTCAGCCAGCTGTCGGCACTGCAATACAGAATCTGCGGTCAAGGGGAATCGCTGTTGTAGGAATCACCGGCAACTACGGGAACAAAAGCGCACTGGCTTGGCCTGGCTGCATTCCAGGCGTCATCGACGTCGGAGCATCTACCAAAGATGACGCTGTAGCTGGTTTCTCGGATAGCACTTCGGAGCTTGACCTTCTTGCACCGGGAGATGGGAACGCCACCCATCCTGGGATTACCTCATCTGTGCCGGGCGGCGGATATGCAGCATATTGGGGTACCTCGATGGCTGCGCCCCATGTAGCGGGCGCGCTCGCAATTCTCAGACAAAAGTCGCCCTCAGCCTCTGCAGGCCTGCTCCTAAGTGATCTTGCCACGACCGGAGTGCTCCTGTCCGATCCACAGAATCAGGTCACAAAACCGCGCATCAACATCCTCGCAGCACTCAGTGCCGATCACACTCCGCCTTCACCTCCAGGTTCTCTTGTGGCTGCTCCGACCGCACCGACGTCGGTCTCGCTCTCCTGGACGGCGTCATCAGACGAGCATGGCATCGGCCAATACAGTGTCCAGCGCCGCAGCTTTTCGACAGCATCCTTCATTGAGGTCGGAACGAGCACCTCACTGTCATACGCCGACACGTCGGTTGCCGCTAACAGTACCTACCAATACCAGATCAAGGCTGTCGACACATCCGGCAACATGTCGGCTGCAAGCAACAGCGTTCGAGCGACCACGATTCTCTTCTCGGACGACCCCCTCATGGTGCTGACCACATCAATCCGCGGTGTGCATGTCACGGAACTGCGGAGTGCAGTAGACAGCCTGAGGACGTTTGCAAGTCTCTCAGCCGCCACATGGACCGACTCAGTACCGTTCGGTATCATCATCAAGGCGACTCACATCCAAGAGCTTCGGGATCGCCTTGGTGAAGCCCTCAGCGCGCTCGGCATTACGCCTCCGCCGTACACCGATCCGAGCTTGTCGCCCGGTGTGTCCATCAAAGGCATCCATGTTGTTGAGATCCGGAGGAACACGAAATGAAACACACATGGATTTCATACACCGCTGCATTGGCGATCGTTTTCTTCGCGGGAACCACCAGTGCTATGGCACAAGCAGACCTTTCGCTGACCTTCTCTGGCGGTCCCGAGTTTATCGGTACTGTCGGTGTGGGCACCGGTGGTCCGGCGAGGCCGGTTGCTCCTGGCTCGGTGGCTGAATACGGTTTCCTTGTATTCAACAGCGGCCCGGCCGCTGCGCTCGGAGTCGTTGTCACGATTACGTTTCCGGTGGGGATAACGATCGCTCCGCTGAATTCTCCTGGCTGTTCTTCCTCGCTTGTGGCTGGCAATCCCACGGTGACATGCAGCCAAGCCAGCCTCGCGTCAGGCGGCTCGTACGCCGGAGACATTGTGGTCGGTCTGGCGAACAACTATCCCTGGCAAAACGGTTTGACCGCCACCGCATCCGTTACCTCGTCGACTCCCGATCCGCTCTCTTCGAACAACAGCGTGACCGACCATCTCGTCGTCGACCCTCCTGTATGGATTCCGGCGATGGACACACGCGTTCTCGCGGCGTTGATCGCCGTGCTGGCGCTCGTCGGGGTGGTGAGCGTGTCTCGCACGTAAGTATTCGTAGCCACTCGACGAAGAAACCTCCGCGACTACAGCAACCGCGCTTCCAGCGCCTTCAGCACCGCCCTCGTCCGATCGCGCACGCCGAACTTCGACAGGATGCTCGAGACCTGGTTCTTGATCGTTCCCTCGGCGGTTCCGAGGGCGTGGGCGATCTCTTTGTTGCTGTAGCCGCCGGCCATGAGGCGGACCACTTCCAGCTCGCGCGCGGTCAGCTCTTCGACCGGCATGGCGTCGGGAGCGGGCGTTCCGGCGGCGCGAAGAAGACGCTGCGTGATCGCCGGCTGAAATACCGTTCCTCCCGCGGCAATGGCTCGGATCGCGCTCATCAGTTGTTGATACGAGATGTCCTTGAGCAGGAAGCCGCGC
>DATLVW010000150.1:0-2724 GCA_035577085.1 Thermoanaerobaculia bacterium | reverse complement strand
AAAGGTCCCTCGGCCGTCATCAAGACGCACCACAACGTCGGCGGGCTGCCCGAGAAGATGGGACTCAAACTGATTGAGCCCGTTCGTGAGCTGTTCAAGGATGAAGTGCGCCGTCTCGGACTCGAGCTTGGGCTGGAGGACGAATTCGTCTGGCGCCATCCGTTTCCCGGCCCCGGGCTGGCCGTGCGAATCCTCGGCGAAGTAACCGCCGAGCGCGTCGCAATCCTTCAGAACGCCGATGAAATCGTGATCGAAGAGATCCGTCGCGCCGGCCTGTATCGTGAGATTTCTCAGGCATTTGCGGTTCTGCTGCCGGTGCGTAGCGTGGGAGTGATGGGCGACGAGCGGACCTACGAAAATGTCGTCGCGGTCCGTGCAGTATCGACGACCGACTTCATGACCGCCGACTGGTACCGAATGCCCCACGACGTGCTCGACGCCATCAGCCGGCGCATCGTAAACGAGGTCCGGGGCATCAACCGGGTGGTCTACGACATCTCCTCGAAGCCTCCCAGCACGATCGAATGGGAGTGAGGGAGATTCCAAATCTATTTTATTTGTTCCGTCCCTCGAGTTTCCATTTTTGTGTAGCTCTGCGTCACAAGACGTTGTAAGTTACTCATACGCGTCCTACCAAAAAATCAGTTCCTCGCACATTTCGTGCGTGGTTGAAGAGGAGAACCTGCATGAATCCAGCCCGGTCTCTTTCCCGTTTCATCGTCGGCTCCATGTTGTGTCTGTTACTAGTCCCCGCGATCGCGCTCGCCAAATCCGGCAATAGCGCCGACCCGCTTGCCCGCATGACGGCATCAGGTTCGGTAGCAATCTGGACGACGGCAGCCGGCCACGACAAGATCGCGCTCACCGTCGTCGGCCCTGACGGATCCGTATTCCAGAAAGAGTTTGCGGCGGGCGTCACGCCAATGTTCCGTCTGCAGGATCTGGGCGGCAAGGCAACGGACGGCTCCTACACGTACGAGATGCGCATCGTCCCGAACGTGAGCTCCTCCGTCAGACAGCAGCTCGCAGCGGCGCGCGAAGCCGGCGACGATGTTGCGGCGGCCCGCATCCAGCGCGAAGCCGGACTGGCCGAGCAGATGGTGCAGTCGGGGACACTGTCGGTGTCCAACGGCGCATTCATCGATCCGGACGCCACCGAGCCGGTTCTTCGCCAGCCTGCGGCGGCGGCCCCCACCTCTTCGGGTACGGTGAGCGCCTCATCGATCACCCCGCCGAAGAAGATCTCGCCGCTCGATATCGTCCAGGCCGATGACGTGATCATTCAGGGAAGCCTTTGTGTCGGCCTCGACTGCGTGAACAACGAGTCGTTCGGCTTCGACACGATCCGGCTGAAGGAAAACAACACACGCATCAAGTTCGACGACACCAGCACGTCGACCGGCTTCCCGAACCACGACTGGCAGTTGACGGCCAATGATGCTGCCAGCGGCGGCGCAAACAAGTTCTCCATCGAGGACATCACCGCCGCGACGGTTCCGGTCACGGTCACCGGCTCCGCGCCGACGAACTCCGTCTTCGTCGACAGCACGGGCCGCGTTGGCTTCCGTACCGCCACGCCAGTGCTCGACCTTCATGTCGCCACCAGCAACACGCCGGCGATGCGCCTCGAGCAGAACAACAGCGGCGGATTCACCGCGCAGACCTGGGACATCGCGGGCAACGAAGCAAACTTCTTCGTGCGCGATGTGACCGGCGGCTCGCGCCTCCCGTTCCGCATCCGTCCCGGCGCGCCGACCAGCTCGATCGACATCAACGCCAGCGGCAACGTCGGTATTGGCACAGCCAGCCCGTCGCGGAGTCTCGAGGTAGACAACAGCACCATCCCGGCGTTGGGACTCCGAAACACCGGGCAGGCAGCAGACCAGAAGTACTGGGAGTTCTCCGTCTTCGGAACGCAGTTGCGCGGTTCCGTCCAGAATGACGCAAATACCACCGAGGCGTTCTGGTTGCAGGTCGCTCGGGGCGCTGGCAATGCCATCAATAGCGTCAGCTTCCCTAACGGCAACGTGGGCGTTGGGACGACATCGCCTACCAGCAAACTGCAGGTCGTTGGCCTGTCGGTCTTCGCCAACAATGCCGCGGCAGTCGCTGGCGGATTGTCAGCCGGCGCGTTCTATCGGACGGGCGGCGATCCCGATCTCGTTTGCGTCGTTCACTAGACCCCTCGCGAATCGCTTGACCTGAGCCGCGCGGCGTGTGGAGATCCTCCACGCGCCGCGCGGTTTTTCTTTGCGCGCGATCATCGAGCTCGGCACTCCCAGAAAAAAGTACGGGGCGCGGCGGAAGACCGCGCCCCGTTACAGAGCAGATGATCCCGGGTCCCTCTCCCCTGGATCGCGTGCAGCGCGCAGGAGGGACGCGCCGCGTGGGAAACGCTAGTCGCTCAAGTTGCGGATCACCGTCGGAATATCGAGGTCATTGCCGAAATCACTCGACGCCATCGGCCCGAAACCTCCGGAGCCGTCGGGCCGGCTGAATCCTTTGCGAAAAAAGGGAGGATCGTAGATCTCCCCCTCCGCGCCTACCTGCGGCGCCGCCTGCACCGCTTCCTGCGTTACCTCGTGCTGCGCCGCAATCTCCTTCGGCGCGAACGGCCGGAACGGCACCTGCGTCGAAGTTGACGAAGGCCGCGACGCGTGACCTGACGAAAGCTGCTCGCCCCGCGTGTTGAGGAAACCCTTCGTCGCCGAATCGAATCCGGTC
>DATLVW010000149.1:0-7996 GCA_035577085.1 Thermoanaerobaculia bacterium | reverse complement strand
GCCGCGAGGATCACACCGGCAATCGTCATCGCGTAAGTGTAATTCGAGGATGGGTTTTCGGGGGTCGGGGGTCGGAGCGGGATTGCTTGGTTGCTTGGTTGCAAAGACCGTTTATTGAGCAATCCAGCAAGCAGAGCACTAAGCAGCCGAGCAAGCAGTACCCACCTCTCATTCCATAAACGATCCCTTTCCGCCCGATCCTCCGTCACGTTTCCGAAAAGAACCGCTTTGGGAGACTCATGAAGGTGTCTTTTTCGTGCGCCGGCACCCAACAGGACGTACATTGACGGTCAACCCGAAACCTACAACCCCGGAAACAACTCAGATGAGGATCACGCGATGAACCATCGTGTCCCGTTTCTTCTGGCGGCACTCGCCTGCACAACGTTTGTTCAGGGGCAACAAACGCAACTCTCGCCGGGCGTCGGCAACGCCGTTCTTCTGGCGAGGAACAGCGTCCAGGTCGACAACACCGTGACCATCGTCTCCGGCGACGTGATCGTGAACGACGCCACCGTTGGTCCGGTCCTCGGCGAATTAGCGCTGTCGCTCGACCGCGCGGTCATCACGCCGGCCGGCTACAAGATCGCGGGCACATCGATCGATCTCGACTCCGGCGCGGTGGTGGGCGGTGATGCCTACTACAACGCTCTGACGAATCAAGGCACGATTGCCGGGACGCAGTTCTCGCCGCTGGCCTTGCCCGTATTCGCGGGGTTTCCGCCGGCGCTGGCTCGTCCGCCCGGTTCGGGCAATGTGACCGTTGCCGCCAATACTTCGCTCACGCTGGGCGAGGGTGCGTACGGAAACCTGACCATCAACAAAGGGGCGACGCTGCTCCTGAGCGGTGGCGGGTATGCCTTCCAGTCGATCACCGTAGCAAGCGGCGGATCGATTCGTTATGCCGCACACGCCGACATCGTCGTCAGCGGGCGCGCGGACTTCGGCGCCAACGACGTGGTCTCGCCGGCCGACGGTTCCGGACTCACTCCGGCGGCGATGCGTATTCAGGTCGACGGCATCAACGGCACGACCGGCGTCCTCGGCGCGACGCCTCCCTCCATTCATGTCGGACAGTCCAGCAAAATCTCCGCGACTCTCTACGCCACGGCGGGCTCGCTCATCCTCGATCAGTCCGTTGAAGGAAACGGCGCCTTCGTCGGGCGCGACATTCTCGTCGGCCATAACAGCAAGCTCACTCTCAACAGCGCCTACAACCAGCCTCCGTCAGCGAATGCGCAAGTCGTCTTCACGACCGGCTCGGATCCGCTGCCGATTACGCTGACCGGGACGGATCCGGAGGGTGGAACGCTGACGTTCAGCATCGTCTCCGCACCGCACGCGGGGACGCTCTCCGCGCCGGTGTCTGCTTCGCCGACGAGCGCCAACGTTACCTACACACCGTCGGCGGCCAACGTCGCCGACTCCTTCACGTTCCGCGTGACCGATCCTGCCGGAGCCACCGGCGACGCGGTCGTGACGATCAATCCGACGGCGCAGGAGCCGCCTCCACCCCCTCCGACAACGGTCATCGCGACCGACAGTTCCGCGCAGACTGCGCAGGACGTTGCCGCGACGCTTACGCTGAGCGGCACTCCTCCGGCCGGCGTCGCGCTCACCTTCTCGATCGTTCCGAGCACCGGCCCGTTCCATGGATCGCTCGGCGCGGTCAGCCAGGGCACCGAGGTTCCGGAACGAAGCGCGACGGTCGTGTATACGCCCGATGCCGGATACACCGGACCGGACAGCTTCCAGTTCCAGGCATGCGGCACGATCGCCAGCGTCAACACCTGCGATGCCGCGTCGTTCTCGATCACGGTCGGAACTGCGCCGTCCGATCCGCCGAGCATCGCTCACGATGTTCAGGTATCGACCTTTGCGAACACCAGCGTTCTCGTCTCGCTCGGCGACAGCTCCATCACGACGGCGAGCAGACATTTCATCATCAAACCGATGGCGGCAACGCTCCAACCCGTCGCGATTGCCGGTAATGTCGCCGACTCCAACGGCGATCAACTCGGCGATAACGTCAACGCGCTTCCGGGCCCGGCGCCGGTCTTCATGAGCGCCGGTGTGAATCAGGGCGGCACCGCAGGCTCGGGCGGAACCACGCGTATGCAGTTCGAGTGGGATATGACCGGCATCAGTGGTTCGCTAAGCAACCTTCAGAGCGCGGACGTGATCCTGCCCACGAACCGCGGCACCGTCGACTCGCTCGACACATTCTTCTATGCCGCAGGCGTGAGCGGCGACGGCCTTCTCACCAACTCGGACTTCGAAGCTCCGGCCGAACAGATCCCCGGCGTCGTCATGCCGGTACCGCCGTCGATGCCGATCGGCAGCGATGGCACCTTCAGCTTCAGCGTACTTGGCCCGATTCACACCGCGGCCCAAAACGGTTTCAGCTTCTTCGCCATTCAGGGCCGCGTGAACGAATCGCTGACCGGACCGGCACGCGGACTCCAGGTGCGCACGACGGCGGACGGAAACATCAGCAGCGGCAACATTCCCAAGTTGTCGTTGACTACCCCGGGAGTCACCGCGCCGCTGACTTACAGAATCACCTCGCTCCCAACGAGCGGCGTCCTGCGCGACAGCGCCAACGCGCTGATCACGACAGTTCCGTACGACCTGCCGAGCGCCCAGGTGAGCTACACCCCCAACACCGGCTTCCTCGGCACCGACACCTTCTCGTTCTCCGTCAGCAACGGCGTCACCACGAGCAACGCCCTGGGCACGATCAGCGTCTTCATCCCCAATTGCCAAACCAACCCCGCAGGCTGCAACGACGGAAGGTAAGGCAGCGATATCGACGCAAAAAAACCACGCGGGTCCGAATCCCGCGTGGGAATGGGGTCAGGTCTGAAGTGTGAAGTGACGGAAGGCGGGTCGTGGCTTCGGGCGACCAGCGTTCTTCCGTCACTTCACACTTCAGACCTGATACGCATATAGCAGGCACAACCCAGTCCCCGCTGCGTGGTCATAGCATCGTGGACAAAGGAGGCTTGCGATGCAAACGTATGCGGCAATCGATCTTCATTCGAACAACGGGCTGCTGGTAGTCGCCGATGAAACCGACCGGGTGCTGAGGCAGAAGAAGCTGGCGAACAAGCTGGAACTGTTCGTCGCCGAGCTCGAACCATTCCGAGCGACGCTTCAAGGTGTGGCCGTGGAGTCGACCTTCAACTGGTACTGGCTCGTCGACGGGCTGCTCAAACACGGCTTTCCGGTGATGCTCGTCAACACAGCAGCGATTCAGCAATACGAAGGACTCAAGTACACGGACGACCCCTACGACGCGCGGTGGCTCGCTCACATGATGCGCCTGGGCATCCTGCGCACCGGATATATCTATCCGCGAGAGGAGCGAGCGGTTCGCGATCTGCTGCGAAAGCGCGCCAGCCTGGTCCAGCAACGGACGGCCAACATCCTGAGCGTTCAGAACCTCGAGCAAAGAAACAGGGGAGCGAAAATCTCATCGAGAGAAGTCAAACAACTCACCGAAGAGCGTATCGGTGAGCTCTACGACAACGAGGATCTGGGGCTGGCGCTCACCACGACGATCAAGGTGATCGAGGCGCTGACCGAGCAGATCCGCTGTCTGGAGAAGGCCGTGCTCAAGAAAGCGCGCTTGCGAGATGAGTTCAAGCTGCTACTGACGGTGTGGGGCGTCGGCGACATTCTCGGGCTGACCATCATGTACGAGGCCGGCGACATGAGTCGCTTCGCCGACGTCGGACCGTTCGCTTCGTACTGCCGCTGCGTGCAAGCGCAACGTCTGTCCAACGGCAAGAAGAAGGGCGAGAACAACGGGAAGAACGGCAACAGGTATCTGGCCTGGGCCTTCGTCGAAGCAGCTCACTACGCCATTCGTAACTACGAGGGAGCGAAGCGCTTTTACGACCGGAAAGCAGCAAAGACCCTGCCGGTCGTCGCCATCAAGGCCATCGCCCACAAGCTCGCTCGCGCCTCGTACCACGTGCTGCGCGACCAGAAACCGTTCGACCCGAAGAAAGTGTTCCCTTGAGAGCTTGGTCGGTGCGGTCAGCCACCACTTTGGGGTTGGTTCACAACCAGCGACCTGATTGGAGGCCGCACCGGCCAGGATGAGTTGACGTTATGATTTCGCGACGAGCGCGTGAGCCACAAGGGGTTGGACGCCGGTCTCGGCCGGTGAGCCACGAGTTCTGTGCACCTTCCAATTGGACACGCGCTCGTATGACCGATCCGTTTCTGGGACGCCTTGTGCGTCAGGGGCCGGAGCCGCTCTTCGGACGACTCCCCAGCCTTGATCCTGATGGGTGACTGGTGCGGATTCATCCGACACCGCTCGACTGAAACACCGGGACTGCCAAATCATCTCGCCACCTCGAAAGGACCACCATCAATCACAGCTGCTAGACGCAGCTAAGGGCAACGCCCGCCCATATTGACAACGCCTGCTAATGGGTGACCCCATTTTCCGTTTTCGCCGCTGGCACCTCCTGCGGTACGGACATACATATCAACTCTCAGGTTGTCCTTTGGCCGGTGACTACTCACAGGAACTGTTCAAGTTCGCTATCGGCGCTTGCGGCGGCGCCATGGCTGAAGTCATCCACTCAGACTGGAGAGACAACTATGAAGGTCTGGATCGCCGAACGAAAACCTGCGGATGACGAGCTCCGAGTGTGCTGACGTTTGCAACGGCCGGCTCCCAGGAGACCGTCGTCGTAAGAAACAGCGCCGCCATCCTGAATGACATCGTGGCTTTCAGTACCGGCAGTGGTTTGAATTTCAAAAGCAGGAGGCAGTCCGTCGACAGCATGCGCGGACACGAACATCAACCTCGTCGTGCGCACATTTGGGCGCACACCGCGGCCGGCTGCTGCGCGCTTCTCCTGACTCTCGCGGCGCATGCCGATCCCTTCGTTCGCCCCGTCGTTTCCGGACGTCAGCTTCTGATCGGCGGCGTTCCCTTCGAACTGCGCTCCTTCGCGTACTCTCCCGTCCCCATCGGCGAGAATCCCGCCGCCTCGACGAGCACGCGCTACACCGACGCTCGTCTCATCCGCCGAGATGGGCCGCTCATGACCGCGGCCGGGGCAAACGGCATTCGTATCTTCGACGCCATGACCATCAAGTCCGACGGGACCGGCGAGGTGCATACCAACCTCGCCTTCATTCGCGAAGCCGCGCTTCAGGGCCTGTGGGTCGTCATGGGAACCGGCTTCCCCTGTGACCTGGACTTCGCCAACGCCACCATCCGCAACAACGTCGTCCAGGCGCACGTCAATCTGGCCGCGCAATTCGGCGCGGAGCCGAACGTCCTCATGTGGGCACCCGGCAACGAGATGAATCTGGCTATCGCTCACAGTCACTTCGCCGACTGGTACAGCCTTCTCGAAGCGATCTCCTCGGCCGTCAAGACTGCCCAGGGGCCGGGCGGCCCTCTGCTCTGCGGCGACAATGGCGACGTGAGCAGCGTCGATGACGCTTGTCCCACCTCCGTCTTCAGCAACGGCGGCGCTACGGCCGGCATGACGCTCGCCCCATCCGTCGACGTCTGGGCAGTCAATCTCTTCCGAGGGGCTTCGCTGGGGACGCTGCGCGAAGAGCTCCTGGCTGCTCCCGCCAAGCCTTACTGGATTGCTGAAATGGGTATCGACAGTTTCAACAATACCCTCCAGGTGCAGGACGAAGCGTCGCAGGCTGCGGTACTCAAGGCTCTTTGGGACCAGATCCGCGTCTTCGATGACGTCCTCTTCGGCGCCGACCTCGGTTTCTGGAGCGATGAATGGTGGAAATGTGGCGCTCCGACCGTACAGGACAATTGCGGGAACCCTTTCGGCAACGGACCTGACAACTTCATCAACGAGGAGCACCTCGGCGCGATGAGGATCGCTGCCGGCGCTCAGGGGGAGGTCAATCAAGTGATCCCTAAACAGGCGTACACCGCAAGCCAAACTGCCTGGGCGGACGCCTGCCCCAACGCCCTCGGACCGGAACCATTCCTGGCGGACTTCGACGCCGGTACTTCCAACAACTACGCCGGCTTCTCGTTCGGCCAGCAAAACGGAATCGGCGTGACTTCCGGGAACACCGCTGCCGGCGCATCCGGAGCCGCGAACGATTTTGCGTTGCGCGTCGCGCAAGCCTCCGTTCCCGGCGCCACCCCTTACATCATCGCCGTCCTCACGCTCTTCCCTCCGTCCACCAACACGGGCTACGACTTCAGCTCCTTCGATACCCTTTCCTTCGACATCCGAAAGGGAACGAGCACCGCCTTCGGCTCGTGGCTTGTTCGCCTCGAGGACTCCAGCGATCCTCCGAACGAATTCATGAACGATAGCGTCGCGCTCTCGGCGCTCACGACTTCGTTCCAGCACATCCAGATTCCGCTGACGAGTTTCACCGCGCCCTCCAAGCCCGTGGATCTCACCCGTTTGGCCCAAATCGTCTTCGCCGCCGTCCTGCCCGGCTCCCGTCCTTCGAGTCTCGAGATCGATTTCATTCTCGACAATGTCCGCATCTACTCCTCCTCCGCGCCGGCGTCCTGCAACCGGACACCGACCGGCATTGCCCTGAGCCCCTCCAGTCTCGTGGAAGGCACGCCAAACAGCACGGTCGTGGGCGCTTTCTCGACGACCGACCCCGACGCGGCCGACAGCCACACCTACACGCTCGTCAACGACCCGTCGAACGGCGGATTCGGACTCTCGAGCGCCAACCTCGTCGTCGCCAACACCTCCCTCCTGACCGCGGCCCAGTCCCCGTATCTGCTCTCCGTGCGATCCGCCGACAACGGCTCGCCATCGCTCGCCGTGGAGCGGTTTGTCAGCGTCCAGGTTTGCGCCTACCAGATCTCACCGGTCGGGACGAATGTCTCCTCGGCGAGCGGCAGCGGCTCAATCCAGGTCACGGCGACGACGAGTTGCTCCTGGACGGCGGCCGCTCCGGCCGGCAGCTTCGTCACGATCAGCTCGGGCTCGTCCGGAACAGGGAGTGGCACAGTGCAGTATTCATTCACCCCGAACGGCAGCGGAAGCTTGCGATCAACGACGCTGACGATCGCCGGCAAGAGTTTCACCCTTTCCCAGAACTCCAGCGGCGTATCGATGAGTCTCGCTGCGACGGCGTCATCCTCGCAGGTCGCACTCTCCTGGAGCGCGGCATCCGGCGCGACGTCATATTCCGTCATGAGGAGCGCGAACAACAGCGCCTTCAGCAGCGTGATCACGACATCCAACCTGTTCTATACCGATGCTTCGGTCGTGAATGGGACCGGCTATCGTTACGAGATTCTGGCGCTGGCCAATGGCCCGGTCTCGATGGGCTACAGCAATATCGAGCTGGTCGTCCCCTTCGCCTGGACCGATCCGTCGCTGACCGCCGGAACGATCGTGAAAGCAGCTCACCTCGCCGAGTTGCGAAGCGCGGTCAATGCCGCCCGCGCCACCCTCGGCTGGCAGCCGCTTACCTTCAACGGGACAATTGCCGGAGGCCAGACCGTGGGACGCAACCATCTCGTCGATCTCCGCTCAGCCGTCGACGCAGTGCGCGCAGGAGCAGGAGAGGCTTCCGCCTCATACTCCGACCCCACTGTGACCGTAAACGTCACCCCGATCCGCGCCCCGCACATCCTCGATCTCCGCGCCGCATTGCAATGATGTCGTGGACCGATGTTCGAGAACCCCACGAGCAGCCTCCGGCCGCTGGTTAGGGGGTCAACCTAGATTGAGATTCAGCAACCTCAAAGTCAGGTTTGATAACCTCAATTTGAGGACTCCCAACCTTGAATTGACGTCGAGACACCTCAATTCAAGAGCGGATCACCTCAACTTCAGGTTGACAACTCCAAGTTGAGGTTCACGACTTTCAGCGGCTGTCTGTCGTCGTCAATCCCTCTTCGCGCAAGCGATTGACGTCTCTCGCGGGCGCACTGCCGAAGAAGCGGCTGTACTCGCGGCTGAACTGGGACGCGCTCCCATAACCGACGCGCCGGCCCGCGTTCCCC
>DATLVW010000148.1:0-6658 GCA_035577085.1 Thermoanaerobaculia bacterium | reverse complement strand
TGGATGACCCGCACTGCATCTTCTCCCGCCTAAAGACCTTCGTCTCACGTTACACGCTGGAGACGGGCGAGCAGATCACCGGCATTCCAGCCGAACAGATCAAGCAGATCGCGGAGATGATGGCGAAGAACCGGCCGGGATCCATCCTCTACGCGCTCGGGATGACCCAGCACACCACCGGCGTGCAGGGGATCCGCGCGTTCACTATCCTACAACTTCTGCTCGGCAACATCGGCAAGCCGGGCGGCGGCGTCAACGCGCTGCGCGGCGAGCCGAATGTGCAGGGCGCCTGCGACATGGCGGTGCTCTACAACTACATGCCGGGCTATCTTAACTCTGCATCGAACGGCGAGCCGACCATCCACGACTACGTGCGCAAGAATGGGATCGCCGATAGTCGGTACCTTGTCAACACGCTCAAGGCGTTCTTCGGTGGGGCGGCCAGCGCCGAGAACGATTATGCCTATGCATGGCTGCCCAAGCGGAACGCTTCCAAGGACTACGGAACCCTGCCGATGTTCGAGGATGCCCTCGCCGGCAAGCTGAAGCTCCTCTGGATCGTCGGCCAGAATCCCGCAGTCACCGTGCCCAACCTCAGGCTGATATTCGACGCGATGGCGAAGCTCGAGACGCTCGTGGTACAGGAGATCTGGGAGACCGAGACCGCAGCCTTCTGGCGCCGTCCCGGCGTCGACCCGAAATCGATTTCCACCGAGGTGATCCTGCTGCCCGCGGCCTTCTTCATGGAAAAGAACGGTACCATCAGCAACTCGGGTGGCATGGTGCAATGGCGCCACGCCGCCGTGAAGCCTCCGGGGCAAGCCAAACCCGACGGCGAGATTGTGGACCTCGTATTCCGCCGGGTGCGCGATCTGGTCAAGGACTCGGACGAGCCGAGAGACGAGATCATCCAGAAGGCCTTCTGGAACTACACCACGGCCGAGGACGTCCTGCGCGAGATCAACGGGTACGCCCTTCGCGACAACCCGGAGACGGGCCTAAAGAAGGGCGACCTCGTCCGCAAGATCAGCGATCTTCGAGCCGACGGTTCCACGTCGTCCGGCGCGTGGATCTATGCGGGCATTTTTGCGCAGGGTGAGAACCTTTCGAAACGCCGCGACTCGCGAACGGATCCCGGAGGCCTCGGTCTCTATCCTGGTTTCGGGTGGACCTGGCCCAACAACATGCGCATCCTCTATAACCGGGCGTCGTGTGATCGGAACGGCAAGCCTTATCCAGGCTCCAAATCCATCGTCTGGTGGGACAAGCAGGCGAAGCGCTGGACGGGATACGACGTGCCGGACGTCCCCGTCGCGACCGATGGCCCGGACACGCCGAATGGCCAGCGAGCCTTCCACCTAGGCGCGGAGGGCGTCGGGCGCCTGTTCGCGGCGGTTTACGCGGATCCGGACGAGAAGCATCCGGGATATCCGCGCGACGTGGCCTACGTACCTAAGGACGGTCCGCTGCCGGAAATGTACGAGCCCGTCGAGAGCCCGGTGGAAAACATCCTTCACCCACGCGTGAAGAGCAACCCGATGCTCAAGTATCCGCGTGTCGCAACGCATCAGCCCATCGGAACCGTCGACAAGTATCCGTATGTGCTGATGACGTCGACGGTCGCCGAACACTGGTGCGGCGGCTCGACGACTAGGAACATTCCATGGCTCAACGAGCTAGTCCCCGAACCGGTGGTGGAGATACCGGTTGCCCTCGCGCAGAAGCTTGGGGTGAATTCGGGAGACTGGGTGAGGGTCTCGTCGGCGCGCGGTGAGCTCGAGGTCAAAGCCCTCGTCACGCCCCGCATGAAGGAGCTGAAAATCGGTGATCGGCAAGTCACCGTTGTCTGGATGCCGTACAACTGGGGATATCAGGGGTTATCGACTGGCCCGAGCGTCAACCACATCACAATCGACGCCGCGGATCCTGGAGCGGGGACCCAGGAAACCAAGGCGTGCCTCGTCAACGTGATCAGGGCCGGCCGCCCGACCACACGAAGATCCAGTTCCCCGAGGGGGCGCGCATGACAAACGCCGCAGCCGTTGGCCCGATCAGGGCGACGCTTATCGACATCACCAACTGCATCGGATGCCGGGCGTGCCAGGTAGCCTGCAAGCAGTGGAATGAACGCGAGGGCGAGGAGACTGAGCTGGAGGCTGAATTGGGCTTCCAGAACCCGGCGACGCTCAGCGCGAAGACATACACGCTGATCGCGTTCCACGAGATGGAAAACCCGCAAAAGCCGGGCGGCGTGGAATCCGCGTTCGTGATGCAGCGGTGTCTCCACTGTCTGGAGCCAGCCTGCGCCTCCGCTTGCCCGACGACGGCGCTCTACCGGCAGGCCGACGGCCCAGTGACATACGACGTTGACAAGTGCATCGGCTGCCGCTACTGCATGCTGGCGTGTCCATGGGATGTGCCGGCTGCGGAGTGGAATTCTCTCGCCCCGAAGATCTCGAAGTGCACCCACTGCGCTGACCGCGCCGATCAGCCGGTGCCGATCGCGTTCAACGGCAAGTCGCTGTCCAACGACGCGGGCAAGCGATTCATCGAAAGCATCGCGACTCCCGCCTGCGTCAAGGCGTGCCCCGCCGACGCCCTACGCTACGGAACTCGGGACGAAATGCTTGCGCTCGCGCACAAGCGGATCTCCGACCGGCCCGACAAGTACGTCGACCACATCTACGGAGAAAAAGAACTGGGCGGGACGAGCGTGGTGTACCTTTCGGCCGTGCCCTTCGAGAAACTCGGTTTCCCCAAGTATGGGGAGAAGCCCTTTCCGGCCTTCACCAGTACGGCGCTTGGCGCTGTTCCCCCTGCCGTAATGACCGTGGGCGCCCTGCTTGGTGCCACGTACGCCTTCTTCCGGAAGCGGCTCCAGGCGGTGTCAGACGGATCGGCAGCAGCCAAACATTCCGGAGATCACGGCCACGTCGAATTCGAGTCTCTTCCGAACAAGCTGATGACTCCCTTCAACTGGGTGCTCCTCCTGCTCATGGCATTCGGCGGCGCCTCGTTGGTCGCGCGCTTCGCCCTGGGCCTCGGCGGCAGCACTCACTTGTCCAACACATACCCGTGGGGTTTGTGGATCCTCTTTGACCTCGTATGGATCGCGGTGGCCGCGGGCGCGTTCGCCATGGCCGGCGTGATCTATGTGCTCCAGCGAAAAGACCTGTACGGGCTAGGTCGCACAGCCGTCCTAATGGGCCTCTTGAGCTACTCCTTCGTGATGGTCACTCTCCTCGCTGACCTCGGTCTGCCCTGGCACTCCTACCAACTCGCCCTACAGGCTCCGGGCCACTCGGCCATGTTCGAGGTCTCGTGGTGTGTCGGCCTCTACGTCACGATCCTCCTGCTCGAGTTCCTGCCGGTTCCGTTCGAGCGTTGGAGACTCCATCGTGCCGCAGCGGCTTGGCGGCGGTGGAATGGAGTCTATGTGGCGGCGGCCGTGACACTGTTCGTCTATCTGCTTTCGCGCAGCCTAGTCTACGCCTTCGTGACCGCCGTGATCTTCGGCGCACTCGCCTGGATGTTTCGCGCGCGCGACGAAAAACCAGAACCGATCATGCTCGCGATCGCCGCCGTCACGCTATCAACCATGCACCAGAGCTCGCTCGGTTCCCTGTACTTGTTGATGCCAAACATGCTCGCCCCGCAATGGTGGTCTCCCGTGATGCCTGTCTCGTTCTTGTTGTCGTCGATTGCAGCCGGCACCGCGCTTGTGATCCTCATAGACATGTGGATCGCGAAGGGATGGCGTCGACCGCGCGAGATTACGCGGCTCGCCTCGGTCGGACAGATCGCATTCTGGTCGCTTCTCGCCTACATCGTGTTTCACCTCGGAGACATGGCGATTCGCAACCAATTCTCAGGCGCCTTTGCAGGAAGGCTCGGCCTGGCCTTCGCGGCCGAGATCGTCCTTGGCGGCGTGATTCCGCTCATCTTGCTGGCCCGCAGGTCGTTTCGGCAACGTCCCGGCGTGCTCTTCGTCGCGGCCTTACTCACGGTACTCGGCGTGACTTACAACCGGATGAACGTCGTCCTCTTCGCGATGACTTTTCGAGGCCGAATGCCCTGGCGCGCAGCGGAGAGTTATGCGCCGTCAGTCGTCGAGTGGGGGATTTCGATCGGCTTGATCGCCGCGACTATCTTCCTTTTCGGACTCGGCGCACGACTCATGCCAGTCCTTCCAAGGGAAGAGGCTTGAGAAGGATGGGGATATCCATTCCATGACCCTAGATATCTGGCTGGAGAGCCATCCGTACCTGCAAGCAGTCGCTGACTTTCACGCTCAAGTTGCGATGGCTGCAGCCAGCATCCCAAGTGGTAGCGCGCAGATTCCGAACTGGGATAACTACCGGGGTGATTATCAGGCGGGCATCCCTCTCCTGCACAGCGCCCGCGCGGCGATCGATTTCGAGCCCGCTGAGGCGATTCTGGTATCGCTCGTCGAGAGGATGGCTTCAATCCTATTGCCAGAAAAATTGGCCTTGGAGTGTCGAGATTCGGACGATCAATTGCGCAGCGAGCGGAATGCGCCGGGCCGAGCGGTCGCTTGGTTACTCGGCGGCGAGGCTTTCGAACCAGCCCACCCAGGTCTCCTCCGCTACCTCGGTTGGACTGCGTTCGCCAAATATCTGCGCCCACTGGGGGATGCTTTCGGAACCTGGCGCGAGGAAGAGCAATGGCTCCGCAGTTACTGTCCCACTTGCGGTACGCTGCCCGCAATGGCGCAGCTGGTTGGAACCGATCCCGGCCGATTGCGTCTCCTTTCTTGCGGCTGTTGCCGCACGCGTTGGCAATTCCTGCGAATTGGGTGCCCGTTTTGCGAAAGGACAGACGATCATCGGCTTTCCGCCCTGGCGATCGAGGGAGAGAATTATCTTCGCATCGACTACTGCCAGTCTTGCCGCGCCTATCTCAAAACCTATAACGGAGAGGGAAGCGAGCCCCTCTTTCTGGCGGATTGGAGTTCGCTTCACCTCGACATTATCGCCCGTGATCGTGGACTGAAACGGTTAGCTAATTCACTCTACGAACTGTGACCAGGCCCAGCTTCGATCTTGTAACGGACGGGTGACAGAAGCTAAGAAAGGAAATCCAGTTGTAGTGTAGAAATGCTGTGCGCTGAATACTTTCCCTCGCTTCGCAGTCCACATAGAAGTCCGCCCCGACAATGGCTTGAATCGTCATCTGCCTGGACGGCGAGGAAGCCCGCATTCGGCGATCCACACTGTTGGGGTCGAGAGACGAGTTTCCCACGAAGCGATTAGCGGAACGACAATTGGAAGTGCTTTTGGCCCCGATCAATTCGCTAACCTATCGTCCGGGCCGGGTCGCAACCGTTGCAGAATTCGCCGAACGATGGAAACAGGAAGTTCTTTCGAAACGAAAAGCTTCGACCATCCATGCGGCGGAGTCACACCTGAGGAATTAAATCCTGCCCATTCTCGGCAAGACGCGACTGAATGAGTTGGGATTGGAGGCTCAACAGATCTTCGTCAACCAGCTCTCGGGAACTGTTTCACGGAAGATTCTGCAGAACGTTGTCGGCACACTCTCTTCTATGCTCAAAACCGCACAATACTGGGGTTACATCTGCGAAGGCATCAGTTTTACAAAGTTGGTGCTTCAGGAGAGGGCCATTACCAGACCATCCAAGTTCTTCGCAGCCGAGCCGGTACGTGCCATTCTGGCAATATCGCAAGGCTGGCACCACGTGATGCTTGCGATTGCTGCCATGACAGGTCTACGGATCGGCGAAACTCTAGCGCTGAAAGTCAGCGATTTCGACTTCGAACGGAAACTGCTCACCGTGCATCGCTCCGTCTGGCGCGGGAAACTGAGCATCCCAAAAACCCCAACCAGCCAAGCGGTCCTCCCTTTGCCCGATACGTTGGTGCGGATCGTTCGCGAGCACTTCGCGACACTGAAAAGCGAATGGCTGTTCCTGAACATATATGGCGGCTTCCTGACTTCGGCAAATGTTGCGTAACACGTGCTGTCGCCGATCCTCGATGGTCTTGGTCTTCCGCGCTGTGGGTTCCATGCATTCCGGCATACCCATCCGACGCTGCTTCTCTACAACGGAACAGCGGAGCAACGCCACAGGAGGCACAAACGCAGCTCCGGCATGCAGACCCACGCGTCACGATTGGTGTATACAGCCATGTCCAGGTGGAATCACGGCGGGCGGTCGTCGAGAAGGTCGAGTCGGTTCCGGACCTGGATGGACCTAACCGAATCACCGTGAGTCAGTTAAACCAGTAATTTGCGGGCATCCGCAGGTGGGTTCGAATCCCACTTTCGCCGCAATTTTTTTGCGGCTCGTTTGCGGAATCGATGCCCTTTTCGCTCGGTTACGCATCCAAATAATGTGGTTGTTGATTGCCACAGGAGTTCCAGTCACAATCAGGATTCCCCCGCCTCTGCCCATGAGGGCCTATGTTCTTTCACACCATCGATCAAGTCCGGCGCTTTTTTAAAATTCTCGGAGGGTTTACGCTTCTGGGGCTGGGAGCGGTTATGCTGGTCACACCCGGGCCCGGCTGGCTGGTCATTTTTCTCGGCCTGACACTGCTGGCCGCAGAGTTTGTGTGGGCACGGCGATTGATGGACCGGATGAAAGAGCAGGGCACGCGATTGAAGGATTCGGTTT
>DATLVW010000147.1:0-8669 GCA_035577085.1 Thermoanaerobaculia bacterium | reverse complement strand
AGCCGCTACGAGACGCTCTCCTCCGAGATCGGCGAGACGACAGTCCGCAGCGGCTACGACAAAGAGGAACTGATCATCCTCGATGAGTTTATCGAGCACGGCCGCGCTATCCGCGCCGAGCGTGAGCGGGCTGCGTCCGTTGGCGAGAAGCCCAACTTCATCCCGCTCGTTCGCTCCTGGGGCGGCGTGACGATCGCCTACCGAAAATCGATCGCCGACGCGCCGGCGTATCGGCTCAACCACGAAGAAGTGATCAAGGCCTTCGAGGAAGGGATCGCTTACGCCGAGAGCCTCTCGCCGGTGGAAGCGATCGCCGACGAGTTCGGCCACGTGAAGTCGCTCCTCTTCGAGAAGCAGATCAACGAAGACGGCCGCTGGAAAGACTCAGGAAACATCATCGAGCTTGACGCGCGCAGCGTGATGGTGGCCGCGGGAACGAGCCCGAACGTGATCTACGAGAAGGAACATCCGGGCACATTCAAGCTCGACAAGTACGGACAGTTTTTCCAGAACTTCGCGGTCTCGGCGGCCGATGCCGGCCCCGAGCTGATCGAAGTCGATGGCAACCGCGAGCTCGGGTTCTTCACGTCGTATCAGCATCCGGCGTCGCGCGAGAAGGTGATCTCGTTCTACGGCGACAATCACCCACGCTACGCCGGCAACGTCGTCAAGGCGATGGCCTCCGCGAAGGATGGTTATCAACACGTCGCCCGCCTCTTCACACGCGAGCTGATGCAGCTCGATCGTTCAGCTGAGGCGCAGGTTGCGCGCGATGCGCAATGGAGCGGACTGCTGCAGACGCTCGACGACGGTCTGCTCGCTGTCGTGGCGCAGATCAATCGCCTGACGCCGACGATCGTGGAAGTCGTCATCCGCGCACCGTTCGCATCGCAGCATTTCGAGCCCGGCCAGTTCTTCCGTCTGCAGAACTTCGAAGCGAACGCGCCGCTGATCGACGGCACCCGCCTGACGATGGAAGGGATCGCGCTGACCGGCGCGTGGACCGACCCCGAGCGCGGCCTGCTCTCGCTGATCGTCCTCGAGCTCGGCGGCTCGTCACGTCTTTGCGCGCAGCTCAAACCGGGCGAGCCGGTCGTGGTGATGGGGCCAACCGGCGCGCCGACCGAAATCCCGCACAACGAGACCGTTCTCCTCGCAGGCGGCGGCCTCGGCAACGCCGTCCTCTTCTCGATCGCCCGCGCGTTCAAGATGAACGGCTGCAAGGTCGTCTACTTCGCCGGCTACAAGAAGAAGGACGACGTCTTCAAACGCGATGAGATCGAAGCGGGCACCGATCAGGTGATCTGGTCGGTCGATGCCGGCGATCCGATCGAGCCGCGCCGCCCGCAGGACCGCGGCTTCACCGGCAACATCGTGCAGTCGATACTGGCGTATGCGCAGACGTCGCCGGAATTCGACCTCCGCAACGTCCAACGCCTCATCGCCATCGGCTCCGACGGGATGATGCGCGCGGTGAAAGACGCGCGGCACGGCGTCCTCGCCCCGTTCCTCAACGACCATCACGTCGGCATCGGCTCGATCAACTCGCCGATGCAATGCATGATGAAACAGGTCTGCGCACAATGCCTGCAACGCCACGTCGACCCGATCACCGGCAAAGAGTCCTTCATCTTCAGTTGCTTCAATCAGGACCAACCGCTCGACTCGGTCGATTTCACGAACCTGCGCGCACGCCTGCGGCAGAACACGGTGGTGGAGAAGATGACGAATCTGTGGCTGACGCGGCTGCTGGCGAAGCAACAGGCGAAGCCTGCCGAGGTATCATTAGAGATGTCATGAAGCACCAACCCGCAGAAACGGATGAAGTAGTCGAGCTGACGCCGGAAGAGATAGCCGAACTTGACGACCGCGCAGACGCAGTCGAGCGTGGCGAGTTCGTTGACGGAGACGAGGTGCTTCGGCGTCTTCGCAGCGGCTACTATGCGACGACTGATCGTTGAGCCTCGTGCTGAGCGCGAAATTGCGGTCGCTTCGAAATGGTGGCACCGCAATCGGGAAAAGGCTCCGTCGGCGTTCGATGATGATGTCGCCGCCGCGATTGATGAGGTCCGCATCGAACCCGGGCTCGGCGTCTCCATTGCCGGCACAAGACGTCCTAACGTCCGCCGGGTGACTCTCCAACGCGTCCGATACTACGTCTACTACCGCGTCAACGAACAAGATGCGCTGGTTGTGCTTGCGATTCGACATACCTCCCGCCGCCCGCCCCGCGGTTTGTGAAAACAGGATTCGATGCGACCTACTCGGCGAGCCACGCCTCGGTGAAGTCAATGTATTCCGGAATCGGCATCATGTTCAGGTCGCGGTCCGTAAAACCATCGGCGAGGCGTGCAACGTAGAACGACGAAGTGAAGACATTAAATCGTCGCCAGATCCGAGTCGCACTGTGTACGCGCCGCAGACCGACTGTTTCTACAAACCAATCGCGAACCGCTCTGATGATTCCCTCAGGCTCGTTGCCGTGATGCTTGATATCGATGCCGGACAAATCAGAGATCGCCTTACGAAACTCGTGGGGATCCTTCTCAAGCACGAGACAACGCTTCTCGGTCAGAGGCTCCGCTCCGAACAAACGACAGCCATACTCGATACCGAACTCGAACGGCATGTTCATTCGTGAAATCTCTCCGATTTCGCCAGCACGTAGGCGGGAGAGATCGTGGACGCTGTATCGGCACTCGCGGATCAACGAGCAGATCTTATCGATCCGGCTCTCCCCGGAGTCGGAGCGTTCGGACGCGATACGCGGCCTAAACCGCAGATAGAGGATTGTGAAGAGCAAAGGACGCAAGAGGGGCAGATAGTCGCTATCGAAGGGGCAGTTGACGAATACGCTCCGCTCGAAGGCGTGCGGTTGTTGCTCCACTTAAGGTTTCCGAGCGCGCGCCGGATGAGGACCGTTCCCGTACGATCTCATCGCAGCAACGGTGCCGTCTCTCCGGTGGATGAAAAGAACGGTGCGTTCCTTGATACTTCGTGCGCGGGCCCACGCCTCGGCTGCTTCTTTGGTGGGGAATCGCTTCAAGGCGCGTATTGCGCCCCACTTCGCGACGCTCCATCCTCCGCCCATCGTAGGAAACACCTGGAGAGAGTTCACGAGCTTGTCCATCGTTGTAAATGATAACACTCGCCTACCCGCACCGCGGTCACGTGAACCAGAAAACCCGCACCTTCCCACCCCAACTTCTCCATCAACGCTCGCGCCTGTCTCGCATCCCGAAATCTCCAGCGAAGTGCGCAATGACCGCGCAGAGGCGGTCGTGATACGTCACGCCGCGGGAACCGAAGAGATCGTGATCTTGAATCCGTCCGGGTCTTGCACGCGGAACACCCGCGGGCCCCACGGCATATCGGCTGGCTCCGACAAAAGGCTTCCGCCTCGGGCTTTGATCCGGTTCGCGAGCTCGTCGATGTTCTGATCGGTCGTGATGTGCAGCGAGAATCCCTCGCCCTTGGCTCGATCCCACCCTTTGGCTCCATCGTCCTGACCGATCAGGAGGCGTATCTCGCCCGCTTTCAGCGACACCGCCACCAGCTTTCCTTCGCGTTCGTGCTTCCGATCGACTGTAAATCCCACTACATCCTGATACCAGTCGAGGCTCTTCTGAAGATCCTTCACGGTGAGCGAGGCGGAAATGGTGCGGCCGAGGAAGGGAAGGGACTCTGTGGTCATGAAGTCTCCTGGATTCGATGGCGGATGTTGGGAAGGTCTTACATCTTCGCGCGCAAGAGCGAGAGCAGCGAGGCGTGAGAGTGGTAGGCGATGTCGTGAATGCGCCAACCGTCTTTGGTTTTCGTCATGCGATAGGACAGATCCATCAGCTCGTTGCTCCCCGGGTAACGAAATGTCACTCTCACGACACTCGGGTCTTTCGTCGCGGATACCTTCAGCCCGCTCGCACCGGGATCCTCCGAATCCCAGATCGGCGAGAAGTCGAGCCGGCAAATCTCATGCGTTCGTTCGGCGCAAGCGCGATCTTCGAGAATGAGGTTCGTGAGGCCGTCGTCGAAATAGCGGCGAAGAACCGCGCGCGGCTGGTCGATCAGGCCGGGCTTCTCCGCATGATCGGGCACCGTCTCCCACGCGAAGTCTTTGTACAGTTGCGATACTACGGCGTCGGCGCCGGTTGGAGGCGGCGCGGCGGAGAGAGTGGCGATCGAAATCGTGAGGACTGCGAGCAGGAACAGTTTGTGCGAGCGCATCTGATTCTTCCTAACGTACTGACTGATGTTCGGCCGCTGCGAATGCCGCGGACTTGGCCACATGGTAATGCACAGTCCCAACGACCTCCGGCTCGCTCCTGTGAAACAATTCGGCCATGCTCCTCCCATTCGACCAGGTGATCGAGATCTCGGTCCGCCTTCTTGCCGCGGTGCTGATCGGCGGGTGCATCGGGCTCGATCGCGAGATCCGGCGGAAGCCGGCGGGGATGCGGACGCATGCGCTCGTCTCGCTCGGCGCGGCGCTGGTCATGCTGATCGTCGTGCGAACGGGACCGGGGCAGATCGAGCATGTCGACGCGGTCAGCCGGGCCATTCAGGGGATCATCGCCGGAGTCGGATTTCTCGGCGGCGGAGCGATTCTCAAGAGCGAGCATGACATCATCCACGGCCTCACGACGGCGGCATCGATCTGGCTCGTGGCTTCTCTGGGGATTGCTTGCGGCGTCGGGCAATGGGTGGCGGCGCTCATCGCTCTGGCGCTGGCACTTCTCGTCCTCATCGTCGGCGAGCCGGTCGAACGGCTCGTGCATCGGATCGCCAATCGAGAAACCGGAAACGTCACGGGCAACGAGCGGCGCGACTAGGCGTCACCCGTCTGCCTGACATTGCCGCACCAGCCGCCGGCGCTACGAAGAAGCAGTACGCTCAGCAACATCGAGTTCACAACTATCCGCCGCCTCCTCGGGATTCGAGTAATGACAGGCGTGTGCTCCGACGACGAACGTCAGGCTCGCGATGGCGTCGCGGTCGACGAGCGGATCGCGCTTACCAGCGAGCATCAGGCACTCGGGAGGCGCGCTGCGGAGATCTTTGGCGTAGCGGCGAAACGTCGCGATCCAGCGTCCAATGCCGCAGCGGAGATAAGCGCGGAGGACGTATCCGAAGAGCGGCAGCGGCTCGCGGAACGCGTCGATGAGCAGCGAGAACAGGAGTCGGGACGGATGGCGCGGCGACCATAGGGGACCGATGCAGATAAGGCGGCGCACGAGGTCGGGTCGCGAACGTTGGAGATGCGCGACGGCGTTGCATCCGACCGAATGACCGATCCACACCGCATCGCGGATCGACAATGCGTCCGCCCAGGCTGCCAGGCTGCGCGCGTGCTCCTCGGGGCCGGCAGCCGGACCATCGACGCTCTCGCCGAAACCGGCTAGATCGGGAGCGATCGGATTCGTGCCGCGCGCGTGGAGCGCCCGCGCGAAGTGGATGAAGTACGCGCTCGACATGCCGAGTCCGTGAACGAGCACGACGTCGCGCCGGCGGCCGGCAGCGCGATGGGCGATTCCGTTCGTCCATCCCGACAGGCCCCACGAAAACGCCGGCTCGGAAACGTTCGAGCCGCGTTCGAGCTCGTCCAGAAATGACAGGAGCGCCTCGTTGAATTCGCGAGGGTTCTCCCACATCGGCACGTGGCCGGCGCGGGAGATCACGCGCAACCTGGCGTTCGGCAGGATCTCGAGAATCTGTCTCGCATAAGTCAGCGGCACGAGCGGATCCGTCTCCCCCCAGACGAGAAGCACAGGAAGCGTCAGCGTCTTCAGCAGCGGCCGGGCGTCATCGCGCAGCAGGCGTGCGAACGAAAGCGCGATCGCAGTCGGGCCGGCACGAAAGAGATCTCGCGCCAGGATCAGCAGAAACGTTCGCCAGCCACGCGGCATGGCCAGGCTCTCGATGTGCGCGCCGGGCGCGACCTCGAACGGGATGCCGGTAGCGTCGACGAGTACCAGCGAACGTACGAGGTCGGGACGGCTCGCCGCCAGGTGGATGGCGATGTGTCCGCCCATCGAGTTGCCAACGAGGTGGACCGGCTCGGCGAATGACGATTCGATCCATCGCGCCAGAAGAGCGGCAATGTCATCGAATCGCAGAGGGAGCTTGCTCTGCCGCATGAACAGGCGATTGCGTCCGAAGCCGACGAGATCGACGGCCGACACCAGGTGACTCTCGGCGAGGATGTCGATGTTGTATCGCCACCAATCGGACGACCCGCCGAGGCCGTGAAGAAGGACGATGGGCGTCCCGTGCCCGGCGCGCGTTTCCCAGAAGGTGAACGGCGGAAGGTCGACGCGGCGATGCGTGGGCATGTCAATGCGGGTTCACAACCGTTTCACGCGGAGGCGCGCAGAACGCGGAGAAACACCTACCTTCGATGCCGTCCCTCTTCCACCATCAGACACCGGTCCTGCACCACCTTGATCCCTGCCTCGGCCAGCTTCTGCGCCGCTTCATCGTTGCGGATGCCGAGTTGGAACCAGACGCTCTTCGGCTTTGCCGCGAGGATGTCGTCGACGTGCGCAGGGATGTCGGATGGCTTGCGGAAGACGTTGACCATGTCGATCGGACGGCCGATCGCGGCGAGCGTTCGAACGACCGGCACGCCGAGGATCTCGGTGACTTCGGGGTAGTAAACGGGAACGGGGATGATCTCGTAGCCCGCCTGGGCCATGTGGGCGGGAACGTAATGGCCTGCCTGCCCTGCGTGCGACTCCGGTTTGATGCCCAGGACGGCGATCGTTTTCGTGTCGCGCAGCAGCGTGCCGATGCCTTCGTTGCTATCAATGAGGTTCGTTTTCCACTCTGTCATGGTGGCGGAGGGTAGCAAAAAGCGCGCAACGGCGGTGCGGTGATACGATCGAGTTACACGGAATAACCTCCAGCGGCGTCTCCTTTTTACGCGACAAGTCCAAATAACAAGAGGTCTATCGTCGGATGAAACGTGCAGCCCTGACCGTGCTTCTCTTCGTTGTTCCGTTCACCGCGTTCGCCGCCTCGGCGCCGACGCAGGCCGTCATCGTGATGATGAAGCAAACCGGCCGCTTCACCGTCAAGTCTCTTGCGGCGAATCTCAATCCGAGTGTCTCGGACGGCGAACGCGACGTTCGCGACCTGCCCGGCATTCACGGATTCGCGGCCAACCTCACCGCCGACGAGATCGCATCGCTCAAGGCATCGGGCAAGGTCATCTCGATCGATCCGGACCTCGAGCGCCATGCCCTCACCGATTCCGTGAGCGCGGGCCAGCAGACCACACCTTACGGATTGACGGCCATCGACGCACCGCCGGTTTGGCCGGTCACGCGCGGCAAGTCACTGTCGAACGGTCCGGCCATTCACGTGGCCATCATCGACACCGGCATCGACTACAACTACTCCGAGCTTGCCGCGGCCTTCAAGGCCGGCTTCAACTACATCACCCGTACCGCTGACCCTCTCGACGATAACGGCCACGGCACCCATGTTGCCGGGACCATCGCTGCCGCGAATGATGGTGCCGGAGTCGTCGGCATCGCCTCGGATGTCGACATCTATTCTCTGAAAGTGCTCGACACCTGCGGCAGCGGCCGGACGAGCGACATCATCCAGGCGCTCCAGTGGGTTGTGGATAAGAAGAAAGAGATCGGCGGAAACTGGATCATCAATCTCTCGCTCGGATCCGACACTCCGTCCACGCCGGAACAGACCGCGTTCGACGCCGCAAGCAACGCAGGCATCCTCATCTTTGCCGCCGCCGGAAACAGCTACGACGGGACCGACGGACTGTCGTATCCCGCTGGATACCCATCGGTCGTTTCGGTAGGCGCGGTCGACTCCAACAATCTCATCGCCAGCTTCTCGCAGCGAGGTGCCGATCTCAAGCTCGTCGCGCCCGGCGTTAACGTGATCTCCACGTTCCTCAACGGCCGTGTGGCGACGGATGATGGCCGGAAGATTCCGGCGAATTTTGCCGACGGCACACTGAGTAGCGGCGACTCCGCATGCCTCTCCAAAGGCCCGGTCACCGCCAAGTTTGTGTCCGGCGGCACCGGCAACGCGACGGAAATCCCGGCCAGCGTCAGCGGAAAGATCGCGCTCATCGAACGCGGTGGTACCGATCCGAGCGGCACAGGTCTCACGTTTCTGGCGAAAACGCGCAACGCTCTGGCGAAGGGCGCAATCGGCGTCGTGGTTTACAGCAATGCAAACCCAGTCGTCACACCCGGCTTCAGCGCCTTAACGCAGACGGACGTGAACACACTGCCTCCAATGGCGCTGATCGAGCGCGCGGACGGTCTGGCACTGCTGGCCACCCCGAATGTGACATTGACTATGAGCTTCGACAGTCACGGCCTCACCGAGCTCTTTGCGCTCCTGAACGGCACTTCGATGGCCACGCCTCACGCGGTTGGCGCGGCGGCTCTGGTCTGGGCGGCCTCGCCAAACTCTACGAGCACCAATGTCGCTACTGCACTCGAACAGACCGCGAAGGACCTCGGTACTGCTGGACAAGACACAACCTATGGCTATGGTCTCGTAGACGCCCTGGCCGCGGCAAAGCAGCTCAACCCGGCGGCGTTCGTGCCGGCGCCCGTGAAGGGGCGTCAGCCGGGCCGGCGCGGTCACTAACGTTTTCGCTTTCAAACCCCGACGGGGCGCCTTCGAGCGTC
>DATLVW010000146.1:0-2223 GCA_035577085.1 Thermoanaerobaculia bacterium | reverse complement strand
CGCATGATCGAAAGAATCACGCCGCCTTTCGCCGTGCCATCGAGCTTCGTCACGACCATTCCTGTGACCTGCGCAGCCTCGAGGAACGCCGCCGCCTGACTAACGCCGTTCTGGCCGGTGGTGCCGTCGAGCACGAGGAGCGTTTCGTGTGGCGCACCCGGCAGCTCCTTCTCGATCACGCGGCGAACCTTGGACAATTCCTGCATCAGGTGCGACTTGTTGTGAAGACGGCCCGCGGTGTCGATGAGGACGACGTCGGTGCCACGCGCCTTCGCCGCGGTGACGGTGTCGTGCGCAACCGCCCCCGGATCGGAGCCCGCCTGGTGCTTGACCATATCGACGCCGATGCGGCCGGCCCACATCTGTAGTTGTTCGATTGCGGCTGCGCGAAAGGTGTCGGCAGCGCCGAGGATCTGATTCCGTTCGATCCGGCAGCTTATGTCGATACGCTCTTCGAGTGACTCAGTCCCCACCACGCGGCGAAGACCACACCGAACATCCCGACGATGCGGAAGACCAGCTCCGCGGTGAGCCAGAAGTTCGCGCCGGCGTCGCCGTAGTGGGCCTCGCTCCACGCACCTTGCCGGAGGGCGTAGGTCGATTCGATCGAGATCAACAGGCTCGCGCAGTGTGACGCGAAGAGGATCGCCAGCGCGATCGCCAGCCCGCGAAGATTGGCGAGACTCCAGGCGCGTTCGTTGGATGCGAAGAGCGCCAGCAGCAGAATGATGTTGTAGGTGAGCTGATCGGCAGGAATCGTCGCCGTCGGGATCGGAGTCGATGACGTGACGAAGATTTTGCGCTCCTGCGGCACAAGCACCAGCGGCGCCAGCCGAGGATCGGCGTGAAGCAGCAGTTGCGTGGCCGGCGCCAGCACGTAGTTGTAGGCGGGTGTAGCGGCCCACCAAAGCAACACGCCGAGCACGAGGCCGGCGAGAAACCTAGAGACTCGCAGGAGCATCGCGCGGGGTGACCTTCGAGGTCCAGATCAGGAAGAGCAGCACCGCGGCGCCGAACATCAGCGTCTGCCAGACGGCGAGGTGAAAGGTCTCGAAGATGCTGCGGTGATAGACACCGAGCAGGTAGAGCGAATCGATGCGGATGATGTTGAGCGCTTCGAGGATGACCGCCGCGGCGGCAGCGCCAATCAACCGTTTCCGCATCGGAGCGTGAAAGGCGAGCATCGCCGCGCAGACGAAGACGACCGCCTCGAGACCGTTGCAGCCACCGCGGATGTCCACCGCAAATCTCGGCCCGGCGATGATCGTGCCGTCGACATGCACGCGCTCGCCGATCAGGTTCAGCGCCGCGCCCGAGACGCGGGCCAGCGCGCCGGTGAACGGCAACACGGCATGCGTGTCCACCCATCCGATGGTGATGAGCGCGTAGAACGCGATGAGAAGAATTGCAAAGACGATGAGAAACCGCGTTTGCCGCGGAGCAAGAGCCATGCGGCGATTCTAGCAGTTGGCGCCGGACCTCACCGGCGATGCACGTGGATCGTGTTCCCGCTGCGCTCCGAACGAAGGCTGGCGTCGGCGAGGATCTTCTCGAGCCCTTCCTTCCAGGGTGTGTTGTGCAGCGTGAGGGTCACGGTCCCATGCACGTCGTCGTCGGCAACGATCTCGGTATTCGTCAAATGCGCGAACGTTTTCAGGACGTCGCGGATGTCGGCATCTTTGAGATCGAGAGAGATGGGGTTGTCGGACAGATTTTCCTGAGAGTCGACGCGCTTCGCGACGATCTTCGCAATGATGGCCGGCTCGGTGTCTACCGTCGTTTCAACTTCGGCTGTGCCATCCGCATGGCCGATCGCGCGGATGACCGCCGTGTGGTGTCCGGACTTCTTCGAAGTCGTTTCGGACGTCGCCATCGACCACTGTTCGACGCTGCTGCGAAGGTTGGCTGTCGAGACCACTGCGCCGCTGTCCCGATCGCACACGGTTACGGCGAAGTTGAACACATCGGGAGTCGACTCACGCGTCAACGTCACGCCGACCTTGTATTTCGAAGTTGGACCACCGCCGGAGGGAACGGCGTGCGCCACTCCGAGCCCGAGTGTCGCGAGCGAAAGAGTTCCGATGAGAGCGACAAAGACGGCACGGTGGCTGAGAAGACGGCGTGGTCCAAGAGTCATGATGGCCTCCATTTGTTCGCGGAAGGTGTCGCTGACGATGCTCAAGAACGCGGGCTGGCTGCTGTCACCGGAAGTCACTGGCGATG
>DATLVW010000145.1:0-5779 GCA_035577085.1 Thermoanaerobaculia bacterium | reverse complement strand
GGGTGTCCAGGAAGGTGATCGTCTTGCCGTTGTGGCGCACCTGATACGCGCCGATGTGCTGGGTGATGCCGCCGGCTTCGCCGGAGATGGGCGCCAAGGGCGTCGTGCACGAGGCGAAGAAGGAAACCGGCCGCGGGATCGTGGCCACGGTTCTGATCCAGGACGGCACGCTGAAGATCGGCGATGCGTTCTTCTCCGGCGCAACGTCCGGCCGCGTCCGCGCGATGACCGACGAGCGCGGCAAGCGAATCAACGAGGCCGCTCCGGCCACGCCGGTGCAGTTGACCGGATTCGACGATGTCCCGAACGCCGGCGATTCTTTGCAGGTCGTCGACGAGCAGACCCAGGCTCGCATGATCGGCCAGATGCGCCAGGAAAAGGCGCGCGAGCTTTCGCAGGGCAAGACCTCGCGCATGTCGCTCGATCAGCTTTTCGCGCGCATGCAGTCGGGCACAGCCAAAGAGCTCAACCTCATCCTCAAAGCCGATGTGCAGGGCTCGGTCGAAGTGCTGAGCGACACGATGCGCAAGATGTCCACCGCCGAGGTGAAGGTCAACGTGATCCACGCGTCGGTCGGCGCGATCTCGACAAACGACGTTCTCCTCGCATCCGCCTCCGATGCCATCGTCGTCGGCTTCAACGTCCGGCCCGAGCGGTCGGCGGGCGAGCTGGCCGAGAAGGAAGGCATCGACGTCCGTCTCTACACCGTCATCTACAACCTGGTCGATGAGATCCGGCTGGCCATGACGGGCCTGCTCGATCCGAAGTTCCAGGAAGTCTTCCAGGGCCGCGCGGAAGTGCGCTCCACGTTCAAGGTTCCGAAGGCAGGCATCATCGCCGGCTGTATGGTCACCGAGGGACTCATCCCGAGGGCCGCGAGCGTGCGCCTGCTGCGCGATAACCGCGTGATCCTCGAAGGGAAGATCAGCTCCCTGCGACACTTCAAGAACGATGTCTCCGAGGTCCGCCAGGGCTTCGAGTGCGGCATCGGAATCGAGAAGTTCCAGGACATCAAGATTGGCGACATCATCGAAGCATTCAAGGTCGAGCAGCTCGCTGCTGCGTTGGCGTAATCCGGAGCGCGGCGGCCAACCCGCCGCGCTCCCATTCGCATGTTCGTCGCTGTCGCACTCTTCGAATTGCACATCGAGTACGCCCAGTCGCTGAAGGAAAAGCGAATGGTGGTGCGCAGCCTCCGCGCGAAACTGCGCGACCGGTTCGAGATCTCCGCGGCCGAGGTGGCGCTTCAGGATGTTCACCAACGAGCTCGCATGGCCATCTCGTTTGTCACGGGCGAGCGAACGGTCGCCGAGGGACTGCTGGAGAAGATTCAGACCTTCATCGAATCAAACACCGACGCGGTGCTCGGCGGCTGGACGAGCGAGTTGCTCGATTTCGACGAAGAAACGGGACTATAGGGAAAGATAGCCTCGTTCTGCTCGGAACTTAGTTGAGGGGAGTTACTCGTTTGGGCGGGCTCTGTGAAGAATGCCTGCGCTTCCAGTCGGCATAAATGGGCCATGCGGGGCCAGGCTCATACTCGGGTTTCAGCTTCTCCATCGTTCGTACAAGGAGTGGGCTGCGACTGAAGGAGTCGTAAATCCAGTTCCTCCACCCCTCATGGAGGGTTTCTGGATATGTGCGGTCGAACTTCATGATGGAATCAAAGTTATCGAGAATAAACTCTGCCATTGTCTCAGCCCTGAAATACAGCGGATCACTCTGTTGGATGTCCTTGCCATCGTAGAAATAAGGTCTAAGCTCAGGATGATCGAGGAAAGCCTTGTCCAATTCGAAGGTCCAATTGGACATGTTTGAGTACACGCCAGTGCGCAGAGAGTCATTGGCACCACGAAGCTGAAGCCCAACGAATACAATACCGGCAATCGTAACCATCGTCGAAAGAGCGGACAGGGACAGTGTCCAACGCTCAAAACGAGTCATTGGATTACCCGGTTTGTGTTCAAACGACACGTGCCTGACTGTAAATCGCCAACTCCTCGATGTCAATAACTCCTGAAACTAATGGCGATTGGCAATGTCCTACGGCCTCGTAATTCCCCCGATCGTGATGTGCAGCTCCACCGCATCACTGAGCACACCCGGAACCGCACCCCACCGCGCGCCGAGCACTCCGTAGTCGCGGCGATTGATCGTGAAGGTCGTTTCGAATCCTGCCATCCTGCCGATGCTCGGGATCTCGTGCGTGCCGAGGGACGTGACTGGAAAGCGGATGCGGCGCGTGGTGCCGTGGATCGTCAGATTGCCGGTGACGAAGTTGTGATCGACGCCCGTGCTGTGAAACTCAATCGTTGGATAGCGCGCGGCGTTGAGGAAGTCCTCGCCGGTCACGGTCTGATCGCGGGTGTCATTCTTCGTATCGAGACTGGCAGCCTTGGCCACGACGTCGATGCGCGACGCCTCTGGATGCGCCGGATCGTAGACGAGTGTGCCGTTGAAATCGCGGAAGATGCCTTCTTCCTTCAGCACGCCCCACTTCACGATCGAGAAGCGCAGGCTCGTGTAGACCGGCTTGACGTAGTAGCGCGTCGGCTCCGCGCAGAGCGGCAGCGCGAAGAGGAAAAACAGTGCGGCGCGCCTCATTTTGTACCTACCCGAAAGTCGCGCGTGCAGTGCAAGACGCCCGTTGCATTGCGTTCGAGCGGACGGATCGTGGCGAAGGTTCCGCCGGCGCCGTCTTTCGCGATCATGGCCGGGGTCAGATTCGGATCGCCTGCGAACTCGAGCAGCGCCCATTCATCGCTCTTTCCGTCGCGAAGGTGGATGTGCATGTGCGCCGGCGCGCCGCCACCCGGATATCCGCCCGGCTTGATCGTTTCGATGCGATAGCTGCCGTCCGGCGCGGTCACGAGCCGGCCCCATAGCCGCGCCGCCACTGCCGGATTCGGTCCATGCGCCCCCTCGGCCAGATAGACGCCGTGCGCGTCGGTGTGATGCACTTCGATGACCACGCCTCCGCGGGGTGTGCCATCGCGTCCGAGGACGTGACCGGTGACGACGAGCCGCTCTCCGGGCTCTTCGGGACCGGCGATCCGCACGCTCGAAGTCAGTCCCGATTTCGCCTCGGCACGCGTGCAGCCGACGAGCAGCGATGCACAAAGAATCGCCAGAAGGTGCAGTGGGATGATGATTCGCGTCATGATTGAGCTCTCCTTTGGCGGGAGGACGCCACGACGATGACGAGCGTTAACGTGTTAACACTCCGGGCGCCGGCCGCGTCCTACAGGCGCTGATGTCTGCCCGCACCGACGCCGAGCTCGTTCTCGCCGCACAGGCAGGTGACGTTGCGTCCTTCGAGGATCTCTACGTGAAATATGCGCCCGTCGTGCACTCGATTCTTCTCGGGCGGCTGCCCGCCGCCGACGCCGACGACGTAACGCAGAACGTGTTCATGTCCGCGCTCACGAAACTCAATTCACTTCGTGAGCCTGCCGCCTTCGCGGGCTGGATCGCACGAACGGCGCGTAACGCCGCGGAGGATCATCGCCGCAAGTTTTCTGAGACGATCGAGATTGACGATAAGTACGCGACACGAGCGACGCAGGGCGATGACGCCGAGGCGGCGCATGCGCTGAACTTGATCCGCGCGCTTCCGGAGGCGTATCGCGAGACGCTGATGCTCCGGCTCGTCGAAGGAATGTCGGGTTCCGAGATCGCCGCACGCACCGGATTGACGCCGGGATCGGTGCGCGTGAATCTGCATCGCGGAATGCAACTTCTCCGCGATGCGCTCGGCGGGAGTGCCTCATGAACGACGACTACCTGTGGGACGGCAGCAATGAGCCCGGAGACGCGGATACTGACGTCCGCCAGCTCGAAGCACTGCTCGCCCGTTATCGAAGCGCAGCGCCGATGCCCGACTTTCGCCGCGTTGTGGTCATGCGCAGGCGACGTTGGCCGCTCGCAGTTGCGGCCGCCGCCGCAATCATCGCCATAGTCCTCGGTTTGGCGTGGTTCCTCCGGCCACGAACCAGCGAATGGAAAGCCACGGCCATCGCCGGCACGTCCTCGCTGCCAGATCGTCCGTTGCGTGTCGGTGATGTTCTGCATACCGACTCCGCGTCACGCATTCGCCTGGAGTCACGAAGCGTCGGCGTCATCGACGTCGATGGCAAGTCGACCATTCGCCTGATCGAGAGCCGCAAAGGCCGCCAACGCCTCGCGCTCGACGTCGGGGTGATCCACGCGAGGACGATGTCGCCGCCTGGGGTGTTCGTCGTCGATACCCCGCAAGCCCGCGCCATCGACCTCGGATGCGAATATGTCCTCGCCATCGCCCAAGGAGGCAGCGGCGAGTTGCGCGTGACCTCTGGCTGGGTCGATCTGAGCGACGGCCTCTGGCAATCGCTGGTTCCGCAGGGCGCCTCGGCCTCAATCAGCGCGGGCGGCCGGATCAGCGTCCCTGTCTTCGACGATGCCGATCCGCGCTTTCGCGCCGCCGTGCAGAACTTCGAGCATGCACACGATCTGAACACGATCCTCGCGCTCTCCCGCAAGCACGACGCCTTCACGCTGCTGAATCTCTTCCGCCTCGCCACTCCCGACGAAGCCACGCGCCTCTACGATCGCCTGAACGAGCTCGTGCCCGCGCCACCACCGATGCGGCGTGAGGCAGTCCGCAATTGGCAGCCGTCGACCACCGAGCTATGGTGGCGTCCCGTCCTGGCCGCCAGCGGCCTCGGCGAGATCAGGAAGAAGAAAGGCATGCTCGACGGGCTCTGAGTTGTTATCCTCGCCGCCTGATGCGCAAAACCCGCAGAACCTCCCGCGTCGGCGAGTCCGTTCGTGACGCGCTCGTCGAAGTCTTCCGATTCGAGCTGACCGATCTTCCGCTCGGACTCATCTCCATCACCGGCGTCGAAGTCAGCCCCGATCTCCACTTCGCCCGCGTCTTCCTCAGCGGTCTAAACGAAAAGGAAACGAAGGACATGGTGGCCGAGCTCCATCAGCGGCGCGGCTTCATCCGTTCGCAACTCGGAAAACGGATCCACCTCCGCTCGACCCCCGAGCTCGACTTCAAGTTTGACGAGACAGCCATGCGCGCGGGACGCATCGAAGACCTGCTCAGCGACATCAACAAAGAGCCGAAGAGCGACGACGAGGAATCGTAAGTCCGCTCACGACTTGACGAAGACCTTCTTCCGGTAGTGCGCCAGCTCGGCGATCGACTCCTCGATGTCGGCGAGTGCGCGATGCACTTCCTGCTTCTTTGGGCACTTGTACTTGTCGCCGTACCACTCGTTCACCAGAACCTTGATCGTGCTGACGTCGACCGTGCGGTAGTGCAGAAACGCGTCGAGCTTCGGCATGTACTTGGCGATGAACCGCTTGTCCTGCCCGATCGAGTTCCCGCACAGCGGCGCCGTCCGCACGTAGCAGTACTTCTTCACGAACGCCAGCGTCTGCCGCTCCGCCTCGGCCGTGCTGACGCCTTCGGTGAGCACCCGTCTGATCAATCCACTCTTCTTGTGCGTCCGCCGGTTCCAGGCATCCATCGCCGCCAGCACCGCCTCCGTTCGTCGAATCGCCAGTACGGGCCCGCGAGCGATGATCTCCAGATCGTAGTTCGTGATGATGGTGGCAATCTCGAGCAGAACATCCTTTGTCGGATCGAGCCCGGTCATCTCGCAATCGATCCAGACGAGATGCTTCTTGCTGCGTTTCGGTTTGCGTGTTGGCGCCATGTGGCCTCCGGTTCGATGCTTCCTCGCTGCGAACCGGGGAAGAATACCGGAGCCGCTCAGCGTGGATGCGGCAG
>DATLVW010000144.1:0-7170 GCA_035577085.1 Thermoanaerobaculia bacterium | reverse complement strand
GAGAGCATCTTCTTCCACCAACTGCTGCGATGCCATCCGCTCAGGTAGCGATGAAAGTCTTTCGCGCGCGACGCCTGGCGAACGAACATCGACAGGCCGAAGTTGCCGCCGCTTTCGTATAGGAATCGATTGACTAGACTGGTCTCCTGCTTGGTTCCGAGCTCGTGGCGCCAAAGCTCATCGTAGTCGCGCTCCTCGAGGATGCTGCGCGCGGCGAGCGAGCCGCTCGTGAGCGCGTAGCGGATGCCGAGGCCGAAGAGATAGTCCTGAAATCCCGCGGCCTCGCCGACGAAGCGCGAGCCGTTCGACGTCGATTGCTGCTTCAGGTGAAAGTTCATGTACGAGTAGCCGGTGCGCGCATCGGCAGGAATCTCGAGATTGTGCAGCCTCTTCGCGGCCGCGAGCGAGTGATCGAAGTAGGAATCGATCCGCTTGAAGTCAGCGACGATCGCGCATCCGAACGTGGCAATGCCGTCGAGGATGAATAGGTACGAGTAGCCGCCGGGGGCGAGCTTGTGGTTGAAGTAGACGTCGATGAGCTCGGGGGGGATAGGTTTACGTAGGTCGGACTCTCCAGTCCGACTCTCCGCCGCGTCGGACTGGAGAGTCCGACCTACGTTTCCGGACTGGAGAGTCCGATCTACGTTTTCCCCCATCCTCCACGTCATCTCCTTCGCCAATCCATCCGGCGAGGCCGGACCGGTGGCGACGATGTCGGCTTGATCGGGTGAGAGGCGGCTGTTGAAGATGACCTTCGCGCCTGCGGCTTGGGCCTGCGCGAGGAGGCCGCGGTCGAGCGTTCCTTCCTCGGCGCCGCGATGGATGAACCAGCCGTAGGGTTTGTCGCTGCGGATCACGCGGCCTTTGTTCCTGTGGTCATAGAACGTGGCCCAATTGGCGGCCCGGAAGTAGAAGTTTCGCTCGATCCCCAGCCGGTCGAGAAAATCGGGGACAGGCTCGCTCTCCGATGCTCCTTCGATGATCTGCAGGTCGCCGATGAAACGGGTGCCGACGTCGCGTTTTGCCTCGTGAACCTCGACATTGCGTCCCGCACGCGCGAGCGCGATGGCGGCAGCAAGACCCGAAGGTCCGGCACCAGCAATCCGTATCAGACGATCATTCGGCATCACTTCCCGGTATGGTACCGCGCGATTCCGGCGCGAATTCCGCAGTAGGCTTGCGCTTCATCGATGAGCATCGATCCGACCAGCACGAACGTTCCGCCGAAACCGAAGCCGCGTGCCGCCGGTTTCGCGGTGCTCGTCGCCGCCGGGATTCTCCTCAGCCGCATCGCCGGTCTCATTCGCGTCCGCGTGTTCGCGCACTACCTCGGCAACTCGCCAGCCGCCGGTGCCTACAACGCCGGCCTCAAGATCCCGAACTTCCTGCAGAACCTCTTCGGCGAAGGAGTTCTCTCCGCGTCGTTCATTCCGGTGTATGCGCGTCTGATCGCCGAGGATGACGATGAGATGGCTGGCCGCGTGGCGGGCGTGATCCTCTCGCTCCTCGGCGTGATCGTCATGATCATTGTCACGGTCTGCGTCTTCATCACGCCATGGATCATCGATCTCATCGCGCCGGGCTTTCACGGCGACGTGCGCCAACTGACCATCCGTGTCGTCCAGATCCTCTTTCCTGCAACAGGACTCCTCGTCTTCTCCGCGTGGTGCCTCGGTGTTCTGAACAGCCATCACAAGTTCTTCGTCTCGTACGTCGCGCCGGTGGTCTGGAACGCGGCGATGATCGCCTCGCTCCTTTTCTTTGGCGGACGGACGTCGCAGAGCGGCCTCGTGATCGCCCTTTCGTGGGGTACCGTCGTCGGATGCGCGCTGCAGTTCGGAATTCAAATTCCGTTCGTTCTCAAATACGCGCCGCGGATCAAGCTTTCTCTGCAGACCGCGCTGCCGCCGGTGCGGGCCGTCATCCGCAGCTTCGGACCGGTGGTCATCAGCCGCGGAGTCGTGCAACTGAGCGGCTATGTCGATCAGATCATCGCCAGTTGGCTCGGCACCGCTGCCGTGGCCGGGCTCTCGTACGCGCAGACGATCTACTTTCTCCCGATCAGTCTTTTCGGCATGTCGGTGGCCGCGGCGGAGTTGCCGGGAATGTCGGGAGCCATCGGCACGGACGAGGAGATCAACGCAGCGCTGCGCAAGCGCCTCGAGCGCGGGTTCCGGCAGATCGCGTTCTTCGTCGTGCCGACTGTGACCGCGTTCATCTTCATCGGACGAGTGCTCGTGGCGGCGCTCTACCAGTCGGGCGCGTTCCACAGCGATGACACGCTCTACGTCTGGTACATCCTCGTCGGCTCGACCTTCGGGCTGCTCGCCGTGACGCTCGGCCGGCTCTACTCATCGGCGTTCTACGCGCTGCGCGATCCGAAAACGCCGCTCCGCTTTGCCATGCTGCGCGTGTCGCTCACCGCCGTTCTGGGACTGCTCTTCGCCTTCCCGCTGCGCCCGTACATCATCGACCTGATCGTATTGCTGCACATGCCGGTGCCGAGTCTCCCGGAAGGCCCATCGCTCCTCGGCGTGATCGGGCTCACCGCGTCGGCGGGAATGGCAGGCTGGATCGAGTTCGCGATGCTGCGACGCGCGCTCACGCGACGCATCGGCAGCGTCAAGCTCGCGCCGTCATTCCTCGGGCGGCTCTGGATCTCAGGATTGAGCGCGGCGCTAGCCGGCGTGGCCTTTCATCTCTACGTTTCTCCGCGTATCACGCCACATCTGCCATTCCGCCACATCAGCGAAGCAATCCTGGTCTCCGGTGCCTTCGGACTCGTCTACTTCGGCGCCGCGATCGCCCTCGGCGTCCCCGAGGCGCGAGCGACGCTGCAACGGTTCACACGGCGGTAGTTCGGTCGAAAAAGGCTGAACCACGGAGACACAGAGGACACAGAGAGAGACGCCTAACTCTGTGTCCTCTGTGTCTCTGTGGTGACAAGGGTCTCGTCAACTTTCGCCAGTATCTGACACCATTCTTGCTACGATCCGCGTTGCGTGACGGAGCAGCCGATGACGGGGAGCGTGCAAATGACGCAGCCAATAGGGTTGCCGGGCGCGCGCGTGGCTTACGCCGAAGTCGATCCGCGCGAGGCCATCCTCGAAGTCAAGAATCTCCGCACCTCGTTTCCTACAGGGAGTGGATTCGTTCACGCCGTCGACAACGTCTCCTTCAACGTCCGGAAAGGGGAGGCGTTGGCGCTCGTCGGCGAATCGGGATGCGGCAAGAGCGTCACGGCCATGTCGATCATGCGCCTCGTCGCGCCGCCAGGACGGATCACGGCGGGCGAGGTTCACTTCAAAGGGCGCAACCTGGCCGAGCTTTCGGAGCGGGACATGCGCACCGTGCGCGGCAACGACATCGCCATGGTCTTTCAGGAGCCGATGACGTCGCTCAATCCGGTGTTCAAGATCGGTGCGCAGGTGGCCGAGGCCATTCGCATTCACAACAAAGTGTCGCGAAAGCAGGCGTGGAAGCGGGCGGGGGAGATGCTGGAGCTCGTATCGATTCCCGATCCCATCAAACGGCTCGACGACTATCCGCACCAGCTTTCCGGCGGTATGCGGCAACGCGTGATGATCGCGATGGCGCTGTCGTGCGATCCCGAGTTGCTCATCGCCGACGAGCCAACGACCGCGCTCGACGTGACCATCCAGGCGCAGATCATGGAGTTGCTGGCGTCGTTGCAGCAGCGCCTCGGGCTGGCCATCCTTCTCATCACCCACGACCTCGGCATCGTCGCCGAATTCTGCGAGCGCGTGATCGTGATGTACACCGGCCGCGTCGTCGAGGAATCGCCGGTTCGCGAGCTCTTCGCGAGCCCAGCGCATCCGTACACCCGCGGCCTGCTCAAGTCGCTGCCGAGCGTCAGCGCCGGCGATCCATCGGCGCCGCATCGGCTGCCGACGATCAAAGGGATGGTGCCGTCGATCTCCAGTCTTCCACGGGGCTGCAAGTTCAACCCTCGTTGTCCCGACGTGATGGACATCTGCCTCGGCAACGAGCCGGCGTTGATGCTCGTCAGTCCGGGTCACGACGCGCGTTGCTATCTGCATGGCGATAAGGCGGATCCGGAGAGGTTGGAGAAAAGCTGAATGGCTAATCGTATTTTGCAACGCCCCCCTCATCCGCCTTCGGCACCTTCTCCCCCCGAAAAAGCCCGGGGGGAGAAGGCGCTCGATGGAAGGGAGTCGCTGAAGGGTGCGCGAAATCCAAGTCGCGACTCCCTCCAATCGAGCGCCTTCTCCCCCACGCTTTTTGTGGGGGAGAAGGTGGCCGAAGGCCGGATGAGGGGGCATTTGACGGCAAACCCCGGAGCCCGCGCATGACCGTCGCCCCAATCGAACCGCCGCCCACCCTCCCACTCGGCATGGGCCAACCTCTTCTCGTCGTGCGCGATCTGACGAAGTACTTTCCCGTCAAGCGCGGCGTTCTCTCGCGCGTCGTCGCGCAGGTGAAGGCGGTCGATGGCATCAGCTTCGGCGTCAGCCGGGGGGAGACGCTTGGCCTCGTCGGCGAATCGGGATCGGGCAAGACCACAGTCGGACGCTGCATCCTCAGGCTGATCGAGCCGACGTCCGGTAGCGTCGAATTCGACGGGCAGGATGTCCTCGAGCTCGACGCCGGCGACATGCGCCGCATGCGCCGCCACATGCAGATCGTGTTTCAGGATCCGTATGCATCGCTCAATCCGCGCATGACCGTCGGGACGATCATCGCCGAGCCGCTCATCATTCATGGAGGGATGTCATCCGGCGATCGTGCATCGCGCGTTGCGCAACTTCTCGAAACGGTCGGGCTCAGTCCCGACTATCAGAAACGCTATCCCCACGAATTCTCGGGCGGTCAGCGGCAGCGGATCGGCGTTGCCCGTGCTTTGGCCACCAATCCGAAGTTCCTCGTTCTCGATGAGCCGGTCTCCGCGCTCGATGTCTCTGTCCAGGCGCAGGTGGTCAACCTGCTCCAGGACCTGCAGGAGCAGCTCGGCTTGACCTACCTGTTCATCGCCCATGACCTTTCGGTAGTTGAGCACATCTCCACGCGCGTAGCCGTCATGTACCTCGGCAAGATCATGGAGCTGGCAGGCCGGCGCGAGCTTTACGCCGATCCGCTGCATCCGTACACGAAGGCGCTTTTGTCCGCCGTTCCGATTCCTGATCCCACTCGCCACAAGAGCCGGATCATTCTCCGCGGCGACATTCCGACGCCGCTCAACCCTCCGAGCGGATGCGTCTTTCACACCCGTTGCCCGATCGCGCAGTTTCCGATCTGCAGCGACGTCGTACCGCCGCTCATCGAGCATAAACCGGGTCAATTCGCGGCCTGTCACTTCGCAGGCGACCCGGTTGCGCCGGCGGCGATATTGCCTTCGTAAGCGACGTTCCACGTTTCTTTCCGTCAAACGTACCGGCAACGAATACAATGCGCCCGCCGGAAATCGGTCCGCTTGGCCATCGCTCAGGCCGCGGCGCGCGAGCGAAACAATCCATTGACTGATGCGTAGAAGAGGCGTGTCCAGGAGGGTTTACATGAATACCGCTGTTCGACGGTTGCTGATCATTGCCTGCGTAGTGAGCGCTGTGTCGCTCTCGGCGCAGACGAAAAAGAAGACTACGACGATGCCTTCGACGCCGGAGCCGGCTACCGTTGCTACGGATCAGGCTCAACCGAGCGCTGACATTCCCAAGGGCGATGAGGCCGCGACCGCGCCGGTTACCGCCGACACGGACAAAGACGCTTCCGACCCGAGGGCGACGCGTCTCTCGCTCGATGGTGCCGTTCACACGGCGATCGAGCGGAACATCGGCGTACAGCTCCAGCGCTATGACCTGGGAATGGCCGGGGCGGGGATACTGGCAGCGTATAGCGTGTTCGATCCGCTGGCCAGCGCCACTCTCGATCACACGAACAGTCAGAATCCCGTCTCTTCCGCCTTCCAGTCCAGCGGCGGAACGGGAACAGACGCGAATGCGTCGCTCCGCGACACCATCCCGACCGGAGGCAACTTTTCCATCACTGCCGCAAACCGCCGCTTTACGAGCACGGGCAACGGTACCCTCTTCAGTCCCGGCTACAATGCAAGCCTCGGCGCGTCCTTCACGCAGCCGCTGGCCCGCAACTTTGGTGTCGACATCACGCGCCGCGGAATCACGATCGCGCGCAACACCCTCGGCATCAATCAGGAGGCCTTCAAGGTCGTTCTCCTCGACACTACCTCCGCCGTCGAACAGGCCTACTACGATCTGATCTACACCCGCCGCTTCGTCGACGTGGTGAAGGAAGCGCTGTTCCTCGCTCGCGACCAGTCCCGCATCACCCAGATCCGCATCGACGTCGGCGCGTCGGCGCCGCTCGACATTCTCCAGCCGCGCGTGCAGATCGCCACGGGCGAAGAGAACCTCATCAACGCGGTGGCCGCGGTGCGTGCCGCCGAAGACAGGCTGCGCGCTCTGCTCAACGTCGCCCCCGAGGATTGGGATCGCCCCATCATCCCGACCGACGACATCGGCTACACACCGATGACCGTCAACATCCAGGACGCCGTGGCCCGCGCGTACGAGCTTCGTCCGGAGATCAAGGAGCAACAGCTCACCACTGAGATTCGCAAGGTGACGTACAAGTACGCGCGCAATCAGGTCCTTCCGCAGTTCGACCTGAGCCTCGGTTATAACGCGGCCGGAACGGCCGGAACGTTTAATCCGCCCGTTGCGGGAGTGTCCAACACCAACTTCTCGCATGCCGCCCGGGAGGTTCTCAACAACGACTTCCCCGGCTGGAATGTCGGTGTGACGATCGGAGTGCCGGTGTTCAACTTCGGCGCTCGTGCAGAAAAGACGCGGGCCCGCCTGGATATGGAGCTCTCGCAGGCCGCCGAGGCGCAGTCGCGGCAGAACATCGGCGTCGACGTCCGTACGACCGCCCGTGCCATCGACACCGCCGCTAAGAACATCTTCGCGGCGAAGACGGCTCGCGAGGCTGCAGAGGAGAACGTCAACGCGGAGCGCAAGCGCTACGAGAACGGCATGAGCACCAACTTCCAGGTGCTGCAGATCCAGCAGCAGCTTTCGGATGCGCGCGGTGCCGAGTTGCAGGCTCTGGTCGGTTACAACAAGGCCATCGCCGCCTACCACCGCGCCATCGGCGACCTGCTCGACACGCGCAATA
>DATLVW010000143.1:0-4023 GCA_035577085.1 Thermoanaerobaculia bacterium | reverse complement strand
CTCATCGCGGCGAACTATGACGTCCCCGAGGTTTGCCTTTACTTCGGGGGGCGCCTGCTGCGCGGTTGCAGGGCCGTGAAAGTCAGCGCGGATGGATTTGCCGCGTTTGCCTCGCCGAACATCCCACCGCTGGGAACCGTTGGCATCGACATCGAGATCAACTGGGATCTCGTCCGCAAGCCGCGGCCGCGGCAGACGATGCACGTCGAAGAGATCGCCGCACCCGTCGTCAGCGCCCTGCGACTCTTCCCCGGTATCTCTCCCGAGCTCGTGCGGAACGTGCTTCGGCCGCCGCTGCAGGGGCTCGTGCTCGAGACGTTCGGCGTCGGCAACGGTCCCGATCAGAACGAAGCGTTTCTCGCCGCGCTCGCGGACGCCACGGCCCACGGCGTGGTGATCGTCGACTGCACGCAGTGTCTCGAGGGAACCGTCGACCTCACCGAATACGCCGCCGGAACCGCTCTCGCCCGCGCCGGCGTGATCAGCGGATTCGATATGACCGCCGAGGCCGCGCTGGCGAAGTTGTACTACCTGTTCAGCCGCGGATATGGAGCCGGAAAGGTGAAGCGCGAAGTACAGCGCGATCTTCGCGGCGAAATGACGGTGGCCAAGGGTCAGGTCTAAAGTCTAAAGTGCCGAGGACGAACGTCGCCCGAGGCAAAATCGTCTGCGGCACTTTAGACTTTAGACCTGACCCACAGGAGCCCACTGACCATGAAACGTTTCCTTTGCTGCACATCCGTGCTGCTCTTCGCGGTGACTTCGTTCGCCGCGGACCTTCCCCTCCCCGAGCTTTTCAAACGAGCCAAAGACGAATTCACGGCAGGACGCTACAAAGAATCGCTCGCCGACTTCGAGCTGCTCGATACGAACAGCGCGCGGCCTGGCTTCGAGAACGACCGCGCCAAGTTGATTCCGGTCGTCACGTTCTATCGCGGCGCGAACCTCGCTGCCCTCGGCCGCAAGGACGACGCCAAAGCTGCCTTCGCCATGTATCTCGGCCTTGCGCCGAACGCGTCGATCGCTTCGCCGCCCTTCCCGAAAGCGACCGTCGATCTCTTCGAGCAGGCCCGCAAGGAGTCACGCGGCCGGTCGACGACGATGGCAACGTCCTACGCATCCTTTGCGCCGCCCGCGGGCTGGACCCTACCCGCCGACGAGCATTGGATCGAGTCTCCTGTCCGTTATCTCCTCACCCCGGCACAGAAGAAGGAGTACGCGACCTTCACCACGAACGCCGAGCGCGCAGCATTTGTCGAGGCTTTCTGGAAGCAGCTCGATCCGACACCGGATACTGCCGTCAACGAATTCCGTGCCGAGGTCGAGCGCCGCGTGGCATTCGCGGACGCGATGTTTGGCGCCGGCAAACAGGCCGGCCGGTACAACGATCGAGCGTTGATATTCACGTTTCTTGGCCCGCCGACCTACGCGGCCATGTCCAGGATTGGCGCATCCGAAGACGCCCTCGGTTCGTTGCGTGCGAACGGCAACGACGATATGGGCCGCGCCGCCCGCTCCAGCAACTCCACGAATCCCGCGGGCCTTTCCACGCTTTCCGGGCAGCAGACTGACGCAAACCTCGATCAGACGCTGAACCGCGGCACGAAGGAATCGTGGATCTATCGTCAAGGCCGGATTCCGCAAGGGATCGGGTTCCAGGAAGTGCGTTTTCAGTTCCTGTCGAAAGAGGGTTACGGTTCGGGCGTTCTGCAGAAGGATCCCGATGCGATGCAGACCCTCGGCCTGGCCGCGGAGTTCGCACGACGGGACAAGAAACTCAATTGAAAGAGATCAGAGACAAGAGATCAGAGATTAGAGATCGATGGAAGGAAGCAGAAACCCGGCGCCGATCTCCTAATCTCTTGTCTCTGATCTCTTGTCTCTGATCTCTCCGATCTACGTTTCGTAGAACGCTGGAGACCGCCGCTGAGAGGGAATCGGCGAAGTTGACGGCACGAACGCACCGCTTCGCTACAATCGCTTCACGTGGCAAAGAAACAGCAGGCAGTCTTCTCGTGCAGCGAATGCGGTGGTCAGTCGCCCAAATGGCTTGGCCGCTGTCCCGAGTGCAACGCCTGGAACTCGTACGGCGAAGAACAGATCGCGCCGTTGATCCTGAGCTCGGGCACCGAGCCGGTCGCGATCGGTGCCCTCGATATCGACAACGCCGCTCGCACGTCGACTGACATCGCCGCGCTCGACCGCGTGCTCGGCGGCGGGCTCGTTGCCGGTGCGGTAACGCTCGTCGGCGGCGAGCCCGGCATCGGCAAGTCGACGCTTCTGCTGCAAGCCGCGGAGAAGCTCGCACGCGACGGCGTGGTGCTCTACGTCTCCGGCGAGGAGTCGCCTCGGCAGATTGCCATCCGCGCGCGCCGCCTCGGTGCGACGAACAACAACATCCGCCTCTTCGCCGAAACCTCAGTCGAGCGCATCGTGGCCGTGGCCGAGTCGTTGAAGCCGGTCGCCGTCATCATCGATTCGATCCAGACCGTACACACCATCACGAATGCGTCCACGCCAGGCTCCGTCGGGCAGGTGCGCGATTCCGCCGGCCGCCTCATGACCGCGGCGAAGCGTCTCTCCATTCCGTTCTTCCTCATCGGCCACATCACCAAAGAAGGGACGATCGCCGGCCCGAAAGCGCTCGAGCACATCGTCGACACCGTTCTCTACTTCGAAGGCGAGAAGTTTCAGAACTACCGTGTCGTGCGCGCGTGCAAGAACCGTTTCGGACCCGCCAACGAAGTCGCGATTTTCGAGATGCACGACAGCGGTCTGGAGGAAGTGGCCAATCCCTCGGCAGCATTGATCTCGCAACGAAGCACGGCCGCCGGCTCCGCGATCGTCGCCGCCGTCGAAGGAACGCGGCCACTTCTGATCGAAGTGCAGGCGCTCGTCTCCGCGACGCACTTCCCCTCCCCGCGCAGAATGGCGATCGGCATGGACGCCAACCGCGTCTCCCTGTTGCTGGCCGTGCTCGAGAAAAAGAACGGCGGCAACTTCCTGGCCAGCGACGTTTACGCGAATCTCGCCGGCGGTCTGCAGATCGACGAGCCTGCCATCGACCTCGGCGTCATTGCCGCGCTCATCTCCTCGCAGCGCAATCTTCCCATCGCGCACGACGTCGTCGTCTTCGGCGAAGTCGGCCTGCTCGGCGAGATTCGCAGTGTCTCCCAAGCCGACCTCCGCGCCCGCGAAGCCGCAGCCCTCGGCTTCCGCCGCATCATCATTCCGCAGTCGAACGCCGCCGAGATTCGCGCCGACGTCGAAGTACTGGGAGTCCGTCGCGTGGATGAGTTCGCCGCGATGCTTTTCGGATGATGCTTTACTTGGCTCTTCGAATTATTTACACTTCAGCCCGTCGTTCCCAAGACCACTACTCCTATGACTCCGGTTCTCGCGCGCAGTGGGTGGGCAGGCACGTTCGTCGTGCTCAGCAGCCTCATGCTCATCACTACTCTCACCGGCTGCGCGTCGGTGCCCGCCGAGCCTGCGCCTGCTCCAAGCCCCGTCAGCAGGATCACTCTCCCGTCCGACGAGGATGACTGGAGCCAGTTGAAAGCGCAGATGCGCGTCGATCTCAACCGGTACAACAGCCGCGAGATCGCTCGTACGCCGACCGGTCCGACGCCAACGGTGACGACGCAAACGCGAGACCGCGAGTTCGCGGCTAAGGCAACCGCGATGTTCGCGCCCCTTTCGCGCATGCCGCTTCGCCTGCCGGTCGTCGGCGTCCGAACCTCAATGCTCGAGGATAGCTGGCACGCCCCTCGGGATGGCGGGAACCGCGTTCACAAGGGCATCGACATCTTCGCGGCCAAGGGCACCGAAGTCGTCGCAGTGGTCGACGGCGTGATCAGTTTCATCGGCGATCAGAAACTCGGCGGCCATTGCATCTGGCTGACGACCGAAAACGGCGCATCGTTCTACTACGCACATCTCGACCGCTGGGCCGCGGGCCTTTACGAAGGGATGGAAGTCCAGGCCGGCGATCTCCTCGGCTACGTCGGCAACACCGGCAAC
>DATLVW010000142.1:0-3767 GCA_035577085.1 Thermoanaerobaculia bacterium | reverse complement strand
CGTGTCTCTGTGGTGAATGCCTTTTTTTGTTCACTTGTATTTCGCCAGCAACGACGCCACCGGCACTCCCACCCGCTCCAGCGCTTCGAACGAGCCGACGTCGCTCCAGCCGAAGTCGCCGCGGATGGCGGCAACGCGCGGCGCTTTCTCCATCAGCGCATAGTCGATCGAGATCGACGGCATCGACTCGTAGTTCTCGCGCGTGACGTTCGCGATCTCCGGCGCCGCGGCCGCAAGCGCGCGCCGGAAGACGCTGGCCCGCCAGACGAACATGCTGGCGTTCCACGCGTAGTTGCCTGCCGCCAGAAACTCCTCCGCGCGCTCGCGCGACGGTTTCTCCGTGAAGCGCTCGACCGCGGTGATCCCCGGCTCGATCTCGTCGCCGAGCTGCAGGTAGCCGTAGCCGGTGTTCGGCTCCGTCGGTTCGATCCCGATGGCCACGAGGTAGTCGTTCTTCGATGCGAACTGATACGCGCGATCGAGCACGCGTACGAACTCGGCCTCGTCGGCGATGTAGTGATCCGAGGCCAGGACGGCGATCACCGGATCACCGCCTGTGATGGCTTCAATCGCAAAGCAGCAAAGAGCGATTGCCGGTGCCGTGTTTCGCCGCGCCGGCTCCGTCAGGATGTTGCCTTTCGGCAGCTCGGGCAGAAACGCCGTGCACTTCGCCGCGTACTGGTCGTTCGTCGAAATGAAGATCGACTCCGTCGAAACGAGCGGCCCGACGCGCGCCACCGTCTTCTCGAGCAGCGAGACGCCGTCGAAGATCCGCAGAAACTGCTTCGGATTGTCGTCGGATGACAGTGGGCGCAGGCGCGTACCGGCGCCGCCGGCGAGGATGAGGGTGGTTCGGGGTGTGGGGAGTGGGGTGTGGGGTGTGGGAGTTGAAGCAATCGCGGACGCATGTTCGCCGGATGAATCGTTAGCGGACGAATCAGGAGCGGCGCTGTTCATGGAAGTTGAGCAGTGTTCGAAGCGGCTGAAGTGGATGGTGTCGTTTCTGCTCCGACTCCCGACCCCCGACCAGCGACACCCGTCTCGACCGGCTGCGTTGCGTCGGCGTTTGCTCCCACCCCCAACCCCCCACTCCCCACACCCTTCCGCCCAATCGCTATCAAACTCAACCCCTTCTTCGGCCTGTCGCCGTCGAGCGCTTTGATCAGCGGCACGAGGCGGTCGAAGATCTTCGACTGGGCGGCGGGAAGCGCGCCGCGATTGAAGATCTTCGAATTCAGGCGCCAGGCCAGCATCGCGGCGCGGTTCTGGTAGAACGAATCCTCGATCTCGAATCCTGTCTCGCGCATCATCGCCAGCAGCTCGTCCTGGTCGTAACGGCGCTGATGGCCGATGCCGCGGTCCAGCGTGCCGAAAAGATCCTTTCCGGCCGGCACGAAGATGACCACGCGCCCTCCGGGAGTGAGCAGTTGGTACACGCGGCGCAGCGCGGCTGCATCGTCGTCCGTGTGCTCGAGAACATTGATGCACATCACCGTGTCGAAGTTGTAGTGAGCGAGAGCGAGTGCGGCATCGCTGTCGAGATCGAGCCGCTCGACCTTGATGCCGGGACGCCGCCGGAATGCGTTGCGCAGACGGTCGATGTACGGCGTCTCCTTGTCCGTGGCCACGATCAGTTCGCGTCCGTAGAGAAAACGCGTCATCGTCCCGGAGCCCGCACCCGCCTCGAGCACACGCTGCCCGACGAACGGTGCAACGGCCTCCCAGATCCAGCGGTTGTAGCGGCTAAGTGAGCCGCGCCGGCGCAACGTTTTGTACGTCGCCGGCTCGTTCGACGGATCGTCAAAGAGCCCGTAGCGGAAGATCGTCCAGATGGCGCTGAAGCCATCCTTCCAGTTGATCTTCTTCCCTTCCCAGTAATCGCGGCCGTAGTACGAGATCGGCACTTCGAAGATCCGGTACCCGCGCCGAGCCAGTTTCGCCGTCACCTCGGGCTCGATGCCGAAACGATCAGACTTCAGGTTGATCGACTGGATCACATCGCGGCGGAAAACTTTGTAGCAGGTCTCCATGTCCGTGAGATCGAGGTTGGTCGTGCAATTGGAGAGGAACGTCAGGAGGTTGTTGCCGAGGCGATGCCAGTAGAGCATGACGCGCCGAGGGTAGCCTTCGAAGCGGGAGCCGAAGACGACGTCGGCGTGACCGTCGACGATCGGCTGAATCAGCTTCGGATACTCGTGCGGGTCGTACTCGAGGTCGGCATCCTGGATCAGCACGATCTCGCCGCGCGCCTCGGCGATCCCACGCCGGATCGCCGCCCCCTTGCCCTGGTTCACCGGCTGGAACACGTGGCGGATCTCGGGCCACTCTTTTGCTAACGCAGCGACGATGGCCGCGGAGCCGTCAGTCGACTTATCATCGACGACGATGATCTCCTTGTCGATGGGCACATCGCGGACGAGACGAAGCAGCTCCGCCACCGTCGACCGCTCGTTGTAGCAGGGAACGACAACGGAGAGAAGCGGCGGTTTGGACGTGAGGCCGGCAGGGGAGTCGGTCGGTTGTTCGGCAGGAGAATCCGTCATTGGAGCGCGTATTGTAAGCTGTTGAAAACGATGCTCGATCAACGCAGGTCAACCGGGCTCGCGGAAGAGCCGCGACACGAAGCGAACGAGATGCTGCGAAAGTTCCTGCACATCGGCATGGGCTTCGGTGCGCTGCTGCTGGCCCGCCTTCCGTGGCGGTACGCGGCGCTCATCGGCGTCGGCGGAATCATCGTCAACTGGCTGCTGCTGCACCGCATCGTGGGCCGGCGTGTCTCACGCCATGAGCGCGGCTGGGACATCGGCATCGTGCTCTATCCGTTCTCGGTGACGGTGCTGATCATCGTCTTCCACTGGCACCTCGAGATTGCGGCCGTGGCGTGGGTGCTGCTCGCGTTTGGCGACGGATTCTCGACCGTGATTGGTAAACGCCTGCCGCTCGCGGCGCTACCGTGGAACCCCGCGAAGTCGTGGGGCGGGTTACTCGCGTTCATCCTGTTCGGCGGTGCGGCGGCATTTCTGATCGCGCGCGTTTTCGGCGCGCCGCACGATGTCGCCATCGGCGCGGCCGTCCTGGTCAGCGCCATCGCAGAATCACTACCCCTCGGCATCGACGACAACGTCACGGTGCCATTCATCGCCGCCGGCGTGCTCGCGGCCATGGCGATCAAGCCGATCATGACGCTGGCCAGCGTCCCGCCGATCGCCTGGCCATGGATCATCGTCAACACTGTGCTGGCGATTCTCGGCTTCGCGCTACGGAGCGTCGATGTCTCGGGCGCAGTGGCCGGCTGGATCCTCGGATGCGTCATCGTCATCGGCGGCGGTCCTCCGATGTATGTCGCGCTGCTTGCCTTCTTCGTCCTCGGCACGCTTGCGACAAAGCTCGGCTACGCGCGCAAGGCTCGCGCCGGTCTGGCGCAGGAAGGTGGCGGACGCCGCGGAGCCGCACACGCGTTCGCGAACGTCGGCGTGGCCGCGATCTGCGCCGTTGCCTGCTGGCGTGGCCTCGGCCTCGTGCCGCTGTTCATGGGAATCGCCGCATTGGCCACTGCCGCTGCGGACACCACTGCGTCCGAGATCGGGCAGCTCTTCGGCAAGCGCGCGTTCCTTCCGCTGACGCTACGCCGCGTCGAGCCGGGAACCGAGGGGGCGATCTCGCTCGAAGGAACGCTGTCCGGCGTCATCGCCGCGTCGATCGTAGCGATGGCAGGGACGGCCCTGGCAGTGCATCAGTTCCGTCCAGGCTTCACCGGCAACATCGTC
>DATLVW010000141.1:0-8267 GCA_035577085.1 Thermoanaerobaculia bacterium | reverse complement strand
TGCTCTTCGCGGCGGGGCGCCGAGCAACGTCTCTGTGTTCGCGGGTCGCATCGCCGATACCGGACGCGATCCGATGCCGATCATGGCGGAGTCGGTGCGAATCCTCGCCGATGTGCCGGGAGCGGAATTGATTTGGGCCAGCCCGCGCGAGCTTCTGAACGTCTTCCAGGCCGACGAGATAGGCTGCCATATCATCACTGCCACGAACGACATCCTCAAGAAGCTCGATCTCATCGGCCGCGACCTGGCCGACTATTCGCTCGACACGGTAAAGATGTTCTTCAATGACGCTGCGCAGGCGGGGTTTGCACTCGACGTGACCGCGGCTGCGCCGCGATGATGGCCGCAGTCACGCGGCGCCGGGAGTGGGAGCGCTATTGACCGCCGCCGTGCCTGACACGTCCAGTCCGCGGCCCGCACTCCCGCGCTTCGTCTGGTTCGAGCTTTTCCTTGTTCTGATCCTCGCCCCGTTGCTGGCGTTTCCGCCCCTCGGGCATCCGTGGCTGCTCTTCGTGGCCTTCCTCCTTCCGGTGCTGTGGCTGATCAAGCCACTGCCCATCACTCCTCTCAACGGATCGCTTCTGCTTCTAGTGGCGTCCGTTCTTCTCAGCCTGACGGCGAGTTTTGATATCGCCTACAGCACGGGCAAAGTCTTCGGCGTCGTCCTCGGCGCAGCGATCTTCTTTGCCGTAGTGCGCGCTATTCGTTCGCGACGCGTGCTGGACTTCGCAATCGAAACGTACGCCGCTGCCGGCGGTGCCCTTGCGGCGATCGGGATTCTGGGGACGAACTGGATCGGCAAAATCGGCGCGCTGCAGAGTCTCACTGCTCATGTACCGGCCGTAATCCGCGGCGTGCCGGGGCAGCAAGAAGGCTTTCAGCCTAATGCGATCGCAGGAGCCTTACTCTTCTTCATTCCCCTGCAGCTCGCGCTCGTAATCAGCGGAAGGCGGCGCGTGCTGGCCGTTCTGCTTCTCCTCTTTACATCTGGCGTCTTTCTTTTGACGCAGTCGCGAAACGGGTGGCTCAGTCTGGCGGTGGCGATGGGAGCATGGGCGATATGGCAGAGTCGCGGACGACTGCGACGTGTCTTCGTCGGAGCCGTCATCGTTGTGGCCATCGTGAGCGCGGCGTTCTGGACGTACGGCGGATCACGACTTAGCGAGCGCGTCGTGGGTGGCGGTCTTTCGAATGACGTGGAGAGCCGCGTCGAGTTGTGGTCGCGCGCCATCTACATGATCGAAGATTTTCCATTTACCGGCATCGGCATGAACAATTTCCGCCGAGTGATGCCGGTGATGTATCCGGTCTTCCTGACCCCGCCCGACTACGACGTTGCCCATGCTCACAACCAACTGCTCAACACGGGTGCTGAGCTCGGCGTCCCTGGGCTTGTCGCATACATCGCGATTCTGCTGGGGGTTGCCACGATGCTGGTACGAACGTCGCGCACGACGACCGACGCTCGCTTGCGCTGGATTGCCGCAGGACTCGGGGCCGGATTTCTGGCGTTCTTCGGATTCGGAATGGCTGACGCGATCGCACTCGGCGCCAAGGTCGGTATCGTTTTCTGGGCGGCACTGGCACTCGTCGTTGCCGTTGACGCGTGTAGCCGGGAAATGTCATCGTGATCGATTGGTGGAGCGTGTTGCGGCATTCCATCTGGATCATAGGTGCTGCCATCGTCGTCGCCTCTTGGAGTTTCCACCGCACGCTCGTGTCCCGTTACGCGTTCGTTGGGGCTGCGATGTTTTGTGTGGGCGTGGCAACGGTAAGCCGGTGGTGGGAAGCCGTTCTCTGGCTTGCACTCCCGTTTGTACTGCGATGGAAAACCAGGGACTAGAGATCGACTGGCGCGCCCGCCTGCGCCACGCCTGGCCGCAGATCGGCATCGGGGCGGTCATCGGCATTGGCACGCTGATGCTGGCGGTGCGGGGCGTCGATTGGCCTGCCGTGCGGAGCGCGCTGCTCCATACGCGCGGCAGCATGATTCTGCTCGCACTGCTCTCGGTGGCTGGTGCCATTTCGCTATCCGTTGTTCGCTGGCGTCTGCTTTTCTTTCCTGCGCATCGTCAACTCAGTTGGCGCGGACTGGCCGGCGCAATTGTCATCGGGCAGACCGCGAACATTGTCATTCCGGCGCGCGTCGGCGAGTTGGGCCGGATCTACCTCGTCGGCAGCCGCGAGGGAGTCAGCAAGGCGCACGTGACGGCGACCATCGTGGTCGAGAAGGTCGCAGACCTGGCTGTGTTCGCGGTTGCCATCGGTCTCGCCCTCGTCGGAATGGCTATGCCCGAGTGGATGTCGCGTTCCGGTGTGGCGTTCGTCGCGGTGGCCGCGGTGCTGGTTGTGGCAACGGTCGCGCTGACGTTCTGGAGCGAATCGCTGCTGCGATTCCTGGAACGTCTCGCCGAGCGTCTTCTTCCGGCGAAGTGGGCGCGTCGCACGGTCGGCGTGGCTGATGCTGCGCTCGAAGGGTTGCGCTCGCTGCGCGACTGGCGACTGGGGTTGGGAGTGTGGCTGCTCTCCGGCGCGATCTTCTTTTTGTCCGTGACAAACAACTACCTTGTCTTCAAAGCGATGCGGCTTCCACTCTCGCCGGTCGCAGCGCTGTTTCTGACGATCGTGCTTCGCATCGGAGTAGCGCCGCCGTCGCTGCCGGGACGTCTGGGACTGTTCCAGTACCTGGTCGTTCTGGCGCTGGCAATGTTCAGCGTCAATCGTACTGCCGCGTTGACCTATTCGTTTGCGCTCTACGGCACGGCGGTCCTTCCGGTTCTGTTCGCGGGCGTCGTGTCGCTCTTCGCGATTCGGTGGACGGCACGGAGTCTCGGGAGCATCGCAGGCCGGGAAGTTTGATGGCTAGCCGGCAGCAGCCGCGGGCGCTCGGCGCGCCAACCATACGCGTCTGGCTCCTCAATCCGTACGGGCCGATTCCGGGTGAGGGCTGGCGCGACTACCGATTCACGCTGATGGCGCGGGCGCTTGCGGAACGCGGCCACGAGGTAACCTGGTTCACGGCCACGTTTGCTCATCAGTCGAAACAGCAGCGGGCGGCGGGGTGGGAGCGTCGCGAAGTCAGCGAGCGATTCGCCATCGAGCTCGTTCCGACGCCGTCTTATCGCCGCAATATTGGCGTCGCGCGGCTCTGGTTCGAACAACTGTTTGCGCGGCGCGTGAATAAACGCGGCCGGGCGTTGTCGCACCCTGATGTCATCCTCGCCGCGGATCCTCCACAGTTTTGTGGCGCAGCCGGACGGAGACTGGCTCGTCATCATCACGCGTTTTTCGTCACAGACTGCTTCGATCTCTGGCCGGAACTGTTCGTTGCTGCGGCGCCGTACTCGTTGCGCTTCCTCGTCAACGCGGCTGTCGCGCCTTTGCGCAAGTTGCGGCGACGCAATCTTCGTGCGACTTCGCTCGCCATTGCCGTCGCCGAGACGTACCGTCGGGTCCTCGAACGCGAGGGTGCGCGGCGCACGGTGACGATTCCGATCGGTATCGATGTGAATGCCTTTGCGCCGCACGAGAAACGCGCTCGCGATCACGTTGCGCTGGTTTACGCGGGCAGTCTGGGCGAACACTACGATCTCGACACTTTGCTCGACGTACTCGCGACCATGCCTAAGGTCAGGCTTACGATAGCCGGGCGAGGACCTGCCGAGGAACGCCTGCGCAGGCGGTCTGCGTCGCTGCCGAACGTGTTTTTCGCCGGCGCGGTCGGTGTGGAAAAACTATCGGAGCTCTATGCGGCTTCGGACGTCGGACTTGCGCCGTACCAAGCAGGGTCGACCGTTGCGTTGCCGACGAAGCTGTTCGATTACCTCGCCGCCGGACTTCCCGTGATTACTTCGCTCGACAGCGAGGTGAGCACGTTGATCGAAGATGCCCACGCTGGTGTTCGCTACAAAGCTGGCGATGCCGCGTCTCTACGCGCTGCAATCGTTGCGCTCTCCGATCCGAGTCGTCGCGGACCGATGGCAACCGCAGCGCGTGAGTTGGCAATGCGATTCGATGCTCGTCCGCTCTACGCGCAATTCGCCGATGCCATCGAGGCGCTGGTGCGCTCATGATCGTGCGCTCGATGGCGCGAGGAGACCTTGCGGGCGTCGTGGCAATTCACCTCGCCGCCTTCCCGAACTTCTTCCTGTCGTTTCTTGGACCACGTTTTCTTCATGTCTTCTACGGCTTCATCGCCGGCGAAGGCATCGCCCTCGTCGCGCTTGCGGACGGGCAGCTGGCTGGCTTCGTCGCAGGTGTTCTGGAGCCGAGACTGTTCTACCGGCGGCTGATGAGGCGGCGCTTTGCTCAACTAGCGCTGGCAATCACTCCTACGGTGTTGCGTCATCCGTCGACCCTCGCGCGCGTCACGCGGCGCGGGCGTCAGCGAACGAGTGCTGGGAATCACGAGCCGGCGGGCGCGGAATTGATGTCACTTGCGGTCGAGCCGGGACAGGACCATCGCGGGATTGGCCGTGCGCTGGTCGCCGCATTTGCGATGCATGTGGCAGCTTCCGGCGAGCGGCGCTTGTGGCTGACCACCGATGCCGCAGACAATGATCGCGTGATCCACTTTTACGAGAGTCAGGGATTCCGGCTGTCGCGTGAGTTTGTCACCGCCGAGGGGCGTGCAATGGTGGAGCTCACTCGGGACGTGGAGCCGCCATCGTGACCTTCATCCCCTTTGCACGGCCGGATCTGGGCGCAGCGGAAATGGATGCCGTCCGCGCGGTTCTCGAATCGGGCTGGTTGACGACCGGGGAGCGCGTGCACGAGTTCGAGGCCGCGTTCGCGGCGGCTGTCGGCGCGAAACACGCGGTTGCGCTCAATTCGTGTACGGCGGCGCTGCACCTCGCTCTCGAAGCCATCGGTCTTCGCGCCGGCGACGAAGTCATTATTCCGGCCTACACGTTCACCGCTACCGCAGAAGTCGTCCTCTATTTTGGCGCGACTCCGGTGCTGGTGGATATCGATGCCCGGACGCTGAACATCGCTCCGCGCCGCGTCGCGGAGGCGATGACAGTCCGGACGAAGGCGATCATTCCCGTTCATTTCGGGGGACTGGCTGCCGATCTCGATGCGCTTCGCGCGGTCGCCGAGCCGCGGGACATTTCCATCATCGACGATGCCGCGCACGCGTTTCCGTCGCGCTACAACGGCAAGAACATCGGCGCGATCAGCGACATCACCTGCTTTAGTTTTTACGCGACGAAGACGATCACGACGGGTGAGGGCGGCATGCTCTGCACCGATGACGACGCCTACGCGGCCCGATGCCGGCTGATGGCGCTGCATGGCATCAGTCACGATGCATGGAAGCGTTATCGGGCTGAAGGTTCGTGGTACTACGAGGTAGTAGCTCCGGGGTTCAAGTACAACATGACCGACATCGCCGCCGCGCTTGGTCTCGCACAACTGCGCCGAGCGGACGCGATGAGGGCGCGGCGGCAGGAGATCGCAGAGCGATACAACGCTGCATTCGAAGGTCATGAATTCGAGTTGCCGGCGTTCGGCGACGCTCGCGAACACGCGTGGCATCTTTATCCGTTGCGCCTTCCCCGAGGTGCTGACCGCGGAGCATTCGTCGATGCGTTGCGCGCGCGGGGAATCGGCGCGAGCGTGCACTTCATCCCGCTGCATCTTCATCCTTTTTACCGCGACCGCTACGGTTTCACGCCCGATTCCTTCCCGGTCAGCATCGCTGAATACGAGCGCGAAGTCTCGCTTCCGATCTACTCGGCGATGAGTGATGCCGAGGTGGGCGAGGTGATCGGCGCGGTGACGGCCGTGATTCGCGGCGCGTCGCGCGTTCTGGCCGGGTGATGCTGCGCGCGTTCGACGTCGCCGTCTCGCTCGTCGCCATCGTCTTCCTGTCACCTCTTTTCGCGGTGATCGCGGTGGCAGTGAAGCTCACCTCGCCAGGCCCCCTTTTTTACCGCGGGCCTCGGGTGGGCCGCTTCGGCGCGGAATTCTCGATCTTGAAGTTCCGAACGATGAGAGCCGGCTCCGCGGGACCGTCGATTACGCGTGCAGGCGATCCGAGAGTCACGCCTGTAGGACGTTTCCTGCGATTATGGAAGCTCGACGAGTTGCCGCAATTTGTGAATGTTCTGCGCGGCGAGATGAGCCTCGTGGGGCCACGTCCTGAAGCGCCTGAATATGTGCTGCTTTACACTCCGGAGGAGCGGAACGTGCTGCGCGTGCGGCCCGGCATCACCAGTCCGGCATCGCTTCATTATCGCGACGAGGAGTCTCTGTTGACGGGCCAAGCGTGGCGCGACGAGTACGTGAATCGAATCATGCGCGACAAACTACGCATCGATCTCGAGTGGCTCGATCGCCGGACGTTCGCGTCCGATCTTCGTCTCCTCGCTCGCACCGCGGCGTCGATCTTCAGCTCCCGGCGAGATACGGATACTGCCGCCGCAGAGCGTCACTAACCTCGGCCTGCACATCAGCCGGCAGATCGTGCAGATACGCGCGGCTGAACGACACGGCCGTCAACAAGTCGGCGATCGCAGCATCCCTCTGGCGCAGCTGGAGCTCCACGACGCCGAGGTTGTAGTACAGCTCCGGACGCCGGTCGTATTGCAGCGCGCGGCGGTACATCGTCGCCGCATCCGCATCGCGGCCGATCAGCCTCTGGTTTGCCGCGGCGAGCATGTAGAGAGCGATGTCGTGGGGCGATACGTCGAGGCACGTCTCCAGCGCGGCAAGGTTCTGGTGCGCGTTGCGGGACGTCTGTACCGGGTCGGTCACACTGTCGTAGGTCAGACTCGTCCGTGTCTGAATCTCCTCCTCTGTGAGATTGCACTGCCAGGGTTGGAGCGCGATTCGAGTGATCAGGAATGCTGCGCCGATTACGACCACAATGACGAAAGCTATCGAGAGAGCAGGTGATAAACGACGCGGACGGAGGATTGCCGCGAGGCGCTCGTTCAATGCCGGAGGAACCTTGATCTCCGCATGTGCACCCCATGACACGCAGAGTGTGGCGATGTAGACGATCGTAACCGTCGACGCGGCGAGGTGCAGAGGAAAGTGTGCGAGACAGAGAATGGCGACAGCCACGCTCGTCGGAAGTGCCAGCGTACGAACGAGGGTGCCGCGCTCCGTTTCATCTTCGCTTTCGCTGTTTTTCTTGCGACGGGATGAGGCGGCCAGTGCGACCAGCGCGGCGACGAAGAGCGCGTAACCGGGCAGGCCGCTCTCGGCGAGAGTCTGCAGATGATCGTTATGGGCTTCGCCGAAGTTGTAATCTGCACTCCACGCTTTCGCCAGCGACGGATGGGCGCGCTCCGCGGCCACTTTGTATTCGAAGTATGCCCAGCGGAAACAACCTGGCCCGACTCCGAAGAGCGGATGATCCATCGCCATCATCGACGCTGAAACAAACGCCGTAATCCGGCCGGAGGTTGCTTCGGCGTAGTCGTGAGCGCGCAATGCGTTGGCGATGCTCGAGGCGCGTGCGCGCGTCGGCGGATCGCCAACGACGAGGGCAATTCCCCCGACCACGAGCAATGCGGTTGCGATCGCTCCGACTCGGCGCGATCGCACAAATCCCATCACCAGCAGTCCCGCGCCGCACGCGATGAGCGAAGTCAGCCGCCCCGTTGCGATGCCGGCCAGCAGGAGCGTCGCCGCAGGAATCCAGAGCGCGCGCCGGCGTCGGTCGCAAAGAACCAGCGCGACCGCGACCAGCGCCGGCGCTACGAGCAGACCGCCGACGTCATCAGGGTTCCCCAGAAGGGCCGTGTAGCGCATGTGATCCGGCAGGTCGGCCGGAAACGTCATCGGATTCCACACGTGGAAACGCTGGAGCAGAAAGAGAACAGTGTTGATGGCTGCGGGAATCAGGGGCCATGCCATTGCAAGCGTGCCACGGGTGCGGCCGCCGAGGTCGACGGCACAGGCGAAGATGGCGACGGCTGCAACCCAGAGGATCGCTTGGTAGCTGAGTGCGTGGTTGGTACTGAAGAGCGACGCAAGCGCCGTCCAGCACACACTTCCGATTGCGATCAGCGGCACGGTGCGTACTGCGACTGACTGTTGGTCGCGCCCGGTGCCTCGCAGCCAGACAATAATCGCAGCGGCCGCGATGGCGATGGCGAATGCGAGGAAGAGCAGATTCTTCGGCAACCGGAACGGGTCTTGGCCACGCAAGCTCATCACGACCGGTACGAGCAGCGTCGTGGCGACCGCCAGCATCCACGGCAGTTTCGCTGTCGTGATGCGACGTTGCGCACGCGCCGCGGGAGTACGGAGCC
>DATLVW010000140.1:0-6916 GCA_035577085.1 Thermoanaerobaculia bacterium | reverse complement strand
TGCAGCTCAGCGAGTACGCGGTGCCGTTCGTCGTCGCGCTCAATATGGCGGACGAACTGCGCTCGATGGATGAAGGTCCGGACGTCGTCGCGCTCTCGCAGGCCGTGGGCGTGCCGTTCGTTTCCGTCTCCGCGCTGCGGCGTTGGAACATCGGGAAGCTCAAGCTGACGCTGGAGAGCGCACGCCGAGGATCGATGGCGGTGTCGTATCCGATGGCGGTGGAAGTGGGAATCGCCGCGGTTCGTGAGGTGCTGGCATTGCACGCGGCGTCCATTGCCAACCGCGGTGTGGCGCTTGCGATCCTCGCGGGCGACGTCACCTTGCGGCCGCTTCTCACCGCCTCGTGTCCCGCGCCCGTGCTCGCGAAGCTCGATGACCTTCGCGCGGCGGTGCAGAGTCAGCTCGCCCGTCCGCTCAGCACGTTGATCTCGCATTCACGCGTCGCAACGGTCGACGAACTGCTGGCCACGATGCAGCGAAAGAGCGCCTCGCATGTCGATGGTCTCCGCGATCGCATCGGACGCACCTGCATGCACTCCATCTACGGCGTCCCGATTTTGCTCGGCGTTCTCGCCCTGGCCTGGCTGCTCGTCGGAAAGATCGGCGCCGGCACGCTCGTCGATCTCATGCAGAAGCATGTGTTCGAACATGGGATCAATCCGTGGACGATCCGCCTGATCGACTGGCTCGCGCCGTTTCCGCACAAACATGTCATCACCGATGGCGTGATCACCTCGGCATACGCGGGTCACGCGTCCGGATTCTGGGGAAACGTCGCGCGCACGATTCACGATCTTCTCGTCGGCCCGTACGGCGTCGTGACGATGGCGATCACGTACGCGATCGCGATCGTGCTGCCGGTGGTCGTCACCTTCTTCACGTTCTTCGGGTTGCTGGAAGACTCCGGCTATTTGCCGCGCCTTGCGGTGATCCTCAATCGCGGTTTCCGCAAGATCGGCCTCAATGGCAAGGCCGTCCTCCCGATGGTCCTCGGCCTCGGATGCGACACGATGGCCACGCTGACGACGCGCATCCTCGACTCAAAGAAGGAAGCGACCATCGTCACGCTTCTCCTCGCACTCGGCGTCCCATGCTCCGCCCAACTCGGTGTGATCCTGGCGATGCTCGCGCCCCTCGGGATCACGGCAACGCTGATCTGGTTGCTGGTGACGTTGCTGACGATCGTGCTGGCGGGATGGGCGGCGTCGCGCGTCGTTCCGGGCGAGCCGGGCGATTTCGTTCTCGAGATTCCGCCGATGCGCGTTCCGCGTCTGTCGAACATCGCCATCAAAGTCGCGGCGCGGACGGAGTGGTACTTAAAGGAAGCCGTTCCGCTCTTCATCGTCGGCACGCTGCTGCTGTACGGCCTCGACGCCACCGGCATGCTGAAATACATCCAGCGGATGCTCGGGCCGCTCATCATCCGCGGACTGGGATTGCCGGCCGAAGCGACGAACGCGTTCGTGATCGGATTCCTGCGCCGCGACTACGGTGCCGCCGGTCTCTACGCGATGCAGCGCGCCGGCCACCTCACGCCCAACCAGGTCGTGATCGCGCTGACCGTCATCACGCTCTTCATTCCGTGCATCGCCAACCTGATGGTCATGCTCAAGGAGCGCGGCGCGCGGATGGGTTGGGCGATCGCCGGCTTCATCATCGTCTACTCATTCGGCATCGGCGTCGTGATGAACGCCGCATTCAAGGTTCTTGGAGTCGTGCTGTGAACGATGACGTCCATCTGGAGTGTCCGATGTGCGGCACCGATTTCGTCGCTTCGGGGTGTCATTCGTCGTGTCCGATCTCGCGCGGATGCGAGATGTCCCGTTGCCCGCGCTGTTTCTATGAGTTTGTCGGCAGCGGCCGCATTACGCGCTTGCTGACGTCACTGTTCAAACGGAGGTCCCATGATTCACGCAGCATCCGATGAAGTGCTCGAACGGCTCTGGTATGCGACGGAGGAAGCGCGAACCGTGATGTCGCCGGACGAGCTTCACCTCGACGCGGAGGATGTCGATCTCAACGCCGTGCTCGAGGCGCTGATCGCGGAGGGAGACGTTCAGTGCAGCACCGGCTATTGCCTCACGCAGGCAGGCGCGCAGCGCGCGCGCGGCATCGTGCGCCGGCACCGGCTCGCGGAAGTGCTCTTCATCCAGGCCTTCGGAACGAACCTGCGCGACGCCGAAGTCTCGGCGTGCGAGATGGAGCACATGCTCTCCGAGCCGGTCGTCGAACGCGTCTGCGCATTTCTCGGCCATCCTCCTGTCTGCCCGCACGGCAAGCCGGTCCCAGCGGGGGAGTGCTGCCGCGTCTTTTCGAGCAGCGTGCAGCCGCTGATCCGGCGCGCAACCGAGCTGCCGGTCGGCGCGACCGCGACGATCGCATTCATCGCGCCGAAGACTCTCTCTCGCATCGACCGCCTGGCGGCATTCGGAATCGTTCCAGGCAGCGAGATCCGGCTCATCGCGCGGAACCCGAGCTGCGTGATCGGCTGCGGCTCGAGCTCGATCGCGCTCGACGACGACATCGGAGGGGAGATCTACGTTCGGAGCGTGGCTTGATGCCGCGTGCGAATGCTTTGGATGATGAATGCGGCGCTAAAATTGTCACGATGCCACGGCGGGTGCTGGTAGTCGAAGATGACGCTGTTTCGCGCCAGTTGTTGAAGAGGCTTCTGGAGGTCGAAGGGCACGAAGCGGAGACGGCGTCCGGCTATTTCGAAGCGGTGAAGTTGCTCGATCGCCAGCGCTACGACCTCATTCTGCTCGACCTGACGCTCGAGGATGGCGATGGGTTGGTTCTCTGCCGCCGCATCCGGGCGCGCGATCAGACGCCCATCATGATCATCACGTCCCGCGGCGCTGCCAGCGACGTGGTGACCGGCCTCGAGCTCGGTGCTGACGACTATGTCGTCAAGCCATTCGACATCGATGTGCTGACAGCACGGATTCGCGCGCAGTTGCGGCGCGCGGCCGAGACACGCCGCGGCGAAGCGTTGGATCAGATCCGCATCGGGCGCCTCGTGATCGACAACGGCATTCGCGACGCCATCGTCGAAGGGATTCCTGCCGGCCTGACGAACAAGGAGTTCGAGCTCCTGATGCTCCTGGCGCGGAGTCAGGGACGGGCGGTGGCGAAGGAGGACATCCTCGCGCATCTCTTCGAGGGCGAAGTCCGCTCGGAAAAGATCCTGGCCGTCTACATCCGCCGCCTTCGCCAGAAAATCGAAATGGACCCCGACAAACCCACAATCCTGCACACCGTCCGCGGCTTCGGCTACCGCCTCGGAGACTAGGAGTGCGGTCGTCTCGACCGCGGGCACTCGGGCGTCCTCGCCCGAGTGCTGTCAGGGCGGAGGTCGAAGCCCGGAAAACGCTGCTGGCCGTGAAGGGATCGTCAAAAGTGGTTCGCCCAGGTTGGTTCGATGCCCGATGTCTTCAGCCAGAATCTGGTTGTCTTCAACCAGAATCTGGTCTTCTTCAACCAGAATCTGGTTGTTGTTGACCAGAATCTGGTCTCCTTCATCCAGAATCTGGTTGTTGTTAACCAGAATCTGGAGGTTGTTCGCTCATCTCTATATCGTTATTTTAGCGATAGTTAGCACCGCAGCGCCGGCCTTGGTGTCATCCTACGGATGACACGATGGTGGGTGCCGGAAGCGATGACACGGTGGTGACACGAGCCACCCCGGCCCGGCTCCCCCCGTCCGCCGCCCAACCATTCCCCCACGTGACCGCCATCACACCCCCGAATGACCCCGGTCATCGCCGGGCTTGCGCCTCCCTTCTATCGTCACCAAGGAGCCAGCGGGAGGGCCATGATGACGGAGAAACTCAACTGCATTCTCGTTCCCTCGGACTTCAGCGAGCCGGCCCTCCACGCGCTCCGTTATGCCGGCAAGCTCGCGCGAGAGCTCAACGCCCGGCTCGTTCTGCTCTATGCCGATCCCTTCGTCCCGCCGGTCGATGTCAGCGCCACTGTTGGCGGCTGGGATGACGAAACCTTCGAGTACGTGAAACTTTGCGCGGAGGAGCAACTGCGCATCGACGCCAGGGCGACTCTCGATCCCGCTGTTTCGTATGACGTCGTCGTGCGCGTTGCAACGCCGCTTGCCGGCATTCTCGAGCAGGCGCACGAGTCGTCCGCCGGACTGATCGTCATGGGTACGCATGGCCGCAGCGGGTTCAAGCGGCTGATCATCGGATCGGTCACCGAGGCGGTGATGCGGCATGCGGAGGTACCGGTGATCGCCGTACCGCCGCGCGGTGTCGCGACGCCATCGATCAAGACGGTCGTCTGCCCGGTCATCTACAAGGCTCAGTGCCGCGATGCGCTGACCTTCGCGGCGGAGATCGCGCCGCCCGATGCGCGGTTCATCATCATCAGTGCCAATCCGAATGACGAGGTGGAGCCCGCGGACTATCTGGCCGCGTTGCGCGCCTGGATACCGGAAGCGATCGCCGCGCGCTGCGACGTGCGGACGTTCGGCGATGAGCATGCCGTAAACCCGATCGAGGGCTTTGCGAAAAGCACGCACGCCGATCTGATCGTAGCCGCGGAGCCGGCCATCCGGACGACCGCGGATGTACTGCGCGGCACGTTCGCCGCGCGTCTGCTGCAGCACAGCGAATGTCCCGTTCTGACGGTAAACGCTCCCACGGCGAAGATTGCTGCGCGCTATGCACACCAGGAAGCGCCGGCGATGGCCCATCAATGAGGTGCTCATGACCAGCAGCGAAGCCCATCCCATCGTGATGTGGGAGCTCACGCGCGCGTGCGACATGCACTGCCGCAATTGCTCCATCGGCGCCACCGGCAGTCCGGGCGCGAACGAACTGACGACGTACGAGGTCTACAAGACGATCGACCAGATCGACGTTCTCGCCCCGCGCGAATTCATCATCACCGGAGGCGATCCGCTGGCGCGTGAAGACATCGTCCAGATCGTCAACTACGCGCGGCGCCGCGGTCTCGATCCGGCGCTCGTGGTCAGCCCGACCCATCAATTGACGGCGGACGCCATCACGCGGTTGGAGCGCAACGGACTCACGCGCATCATCTTCAATATCGACGGTTCGTCGCCGGCGATCCACGACGGGGTCAAGGGGACGGCAGGAACCTTCGCGATCACGCTCCACGCGATGCGATGGGCCGAGCAGGCCGGCCTCTCCATCGAGGTCAACACGCTCATCACGCGCCACAACGCCGGCGACCTGCGTGCCATCGCCGATTTGATCCGCCCGATCGGCATCAAGCGCTGGAACCTCTACTTCCTCGTGCCCATCACGGCGTCGTATCAGTCGGCGATGCTCACTGCCGCCGAGGCGGAGAGTCTCTTCGAAACCATCGACGAGATCCAGGGCAAGGAGACCTTCGCTGTCCGTGTCGTCGAAGCGCCTCACTACCGGCGCTACCTTTTGCAGCGCAATCTGCAGACGCGCATCGACAACGCCGAGGTCGGAAGCTGGGAGGATTTCCGCGGGTACGAGACCGGCGACGATCATCCGCAGCGCGACCTCATGGACTCGGCGGTCGACAACGCCCGCGGCTTCGTCTTCATCTCGCACGCCGGCGACGTCCGCGCCAGCGAGTTCCTTCTCGCCAGCGCCGGAAACCTCCGCTATCGCCCGCTCAGCCAGATCTATCGCGGCAGCGATCTCTTCGTCGCCCTGCGCGATCCCGCCAATCTGACCGGCAAATGCGGCCGCTGCGAGTTCCGCCACATCTGCGGCGGATCCCGTGCAAGAGCCTGGGTGACCGAGGGGAACATTTTCGCCGACGACCCGCTGTGCGATTACGAGCCGGGCGTCGCCATGCCGCTCCACGCCGCGGCGCATGGTCACGCAGCAGCGTCGTAGAGGTTTTCGCGCGGGCGCGAACGGCTGCGATGTATGCGCAGTCACACGGACGCCGTTCCTTCGTCACCGACGCCGTCGGTAGTCGGGCCGATGCTGACGATAGGAAAAACCGCGAACTTCAGGAGGGCATCATGCGTGATCTCGAAATCAAACGAATTCTCGTCCCGACCGATCTCAGCGAGCAGTCGATCGTCTCGCTGCAATATGCGCGGTTCTTCGCGGAGCGCTTCTCCTCGTCGCTGACGCTGCTCTACGTCGATCCGCTGGTGTTCCCGATCAGCGATGCCGGCGCGGACATTCCGCTCTACATCGCCACAACGCCCGGGCACATTGCGAAGCTGGAGAAGGAGGTGCGCACCTACGCCGGTGCCGCGCTCCTCGGCTATCCCTACGACGTCGCGGCAGCCGTCGGCGAGCCGGTTCCGGCGATCGTTCGCGAGGAGCAGGAACGCGCGGCCGATCTCGTGATCATGGCCACGCACGGACTCCGTGGCTGGCGCCGTCTCGTCCTCGGATCGGTCACCGAGGGCGTGCTCCGCGGCGGAGACAGCCCGGTGCTGAGCGTCAGCCGGAGCGGTGAGCGTCTTCGCACTCCCGATCCGGTGAAGAAGATCCTCTGCCCGATCAACTTCACGGAGACGGCGCGTGCATCACTCGAGTACGCGTCTCATCTCGCCGCGAACTTCGACTGCGAGCTGGTCATCGTTCACGTCGTCGAAGAAGGCGTCAAAACGAAACCGATCGCCGCTGGCGGCGTTCGAAGCTGGATCGATCCCGCGATCCAGAATCGATGCAGCTTCCGCGAGATCGTGCAACGCGGCGGTGCCGCCGAGCGCGTCCTCGACTGCGCCGAGGACCTCGGCGCGGACCTGATCGTCATCGGCGCGCAACACAAACGCTTCCGCGACGAGACCGTGATCGGAACGACCACCGAGCGCCTGGTCCGCTTCGCGCGCGTGCCGGTGTTGTCGGTGCCGAGGCGCGTGGAAGTGAAGAAGACGCGCGACGAGGTGCGTGCCGCGCACGTTTATAGATAAACCCTTTTGAACCACAGAGACACA
>DATLVW010000139.1:0-2795 GCA_035577085.1 Thermoanaerobaculia bacterium | reverse complement strand
CTCCCGCGTGCAATGACCGACCTGTCGCGCTGATAACGCCACCAGGTTCCATTCGTTTGCCGGAAACTACCGGTGCTTCTCCGACCCCCGACCCCCGACCCCCGACTCCCGCGTACTACGTATACAGCCCGCCGCTCACCTTCATCACAGTCCCGGTGATGTAGCCCGCCTGCTCCGAGGCTAGAAAAACGGCCGCGTAGGCGATGTCGTCGACGGTGCCGAGGCGGTGGAGGGCGATGCGGGCTTCGAGGGTTTTGCGGGCGTCATCGGTCATGGCATCGGTCATGGCGGTCTTCACGAAGCCGGGGGCGATCGCGTTCACGGTTACACTGCGCGAGCCGATCTCGAGCGCCAGCGCTTTCGTGAAACCGATCAGCGCCGCCTTCGACGACGCGTAGTTCACCTGGCCCGGGTTGCCCGACAGTCCGACGATCGAGGAGATGTTGATGACGCGGCCCCACCGCGCGCGGATCATCTTCTTCACCACTTCCTGGGTGATGTGAAACGCGGAGTCGAGGTTCGTCCGCAAGACACTCGTCCACGCCTCCGGCTTCATCCGGATGAAGAGATCGTCGTCGGTGATGCCGGCGTTGTTGACGAGAATGTCGATCGGCTGCTGTTCGATGAGCGCTTTGATGCGCTCGCGAATGTCGTCGCTCGTGATGTCGAGCTGCACGGCGGCCGCGCTGCCGCCGTTCGCGGTGATGACGCCTGCCACGCGCTCGACGTGCTCGAGGTTTCGCGCCGCACAGAGCACATGCGCGCCGGACTCGGCAAGCCGCAGCGCGATCGCTTCGCCGATGCCGCGGGAGGCGCCGGTGACGAGAGCGGTGCGTCCGGTGAGATCGATTTTCATTGCATGCTCTCCAGGAACTTCTCGATCGACGGCACATCCGAGACGTTGATCAACTCAACGGATGGATCGATGCGTTTGATGAGACCGGTGAGCACCGCGCCCGGGCCGATCTCGACAAAGCGCCGGACGCCCATCGATACCATCTTCTGCACGGACTCGACCCAGCGCACGGGCGAGACCACCTGACGGACGAGCGCGTTGCGGACCGCGGTCGAGGTCCCGATCGGCGAGGCGTCGACATTCGACACCAGCGACATCCACAGATCTTTGAAGGGCGCGTCGTCGAGCAATGGCTTCAATCGCTCTTCGGCCGGCTTCATCAGCGCGCAGTGAAATGGCGCGGAGACCGGGAGCGGCAAGGCGCGGCGCACGCCGCGAGCCTTGGCAACGGCGATGGCCCGGTCGATGCCGGCTTTCGTTCCGGCGATGACGATCTGGCCCGGAGCGTTGATGTTGGCGATCGAGACGACCTCCCCCTGCGCCGCTTCCTCGCAGATCGACGTGACTTCTTCGACGCTCGGACCGATCAACGCGGCCATGCCGCCGCTGCCGACGGGCGTGGCCTCCTGCATGAAACGGCCGCGCATCCGGACGAGTTGCGCTGCATCGGCCGGCGTCAATCCGCCGACGCTGACGATCGCGCTGTATTCGCCGAGGGAGTGGCCGGCCACGACATCGCGCCGGGTGGCGCCGCGCTCTTCGAGCACCGCGTGAATTGCGGACGACACAGCCAGAATCGCCGGCTGCGTGTTCTCTGTCAGCTTGAGCTGATCGTCGGGTCCTTCGAAGCAGAGTTGCGAGATGGAAAAGCCGAGTGCGGCGTCGATGTCGTCGAAAACGCGGCGCGCCGCGGGAAACGCCGCAGCGACATCTTTTCCCATCCCGGCGTACTGGCTTCCCTGTCCGGGGAAAACGAAAGCTGTGTTGTGCTCCATCGGCGCGGAATCATACATGGACCGGAGCGGCTACAATCGCTGCGAATGCCCGCCGACGCCCGCGCAAAACTCGTCCGCCAACTCCAAATCGCCTACTCGGCGGAGCTCGGGGCCGGCTATGCGTATCGAGGCCATTGGCACAGCGTCCGCGACCCCGGCGAGCGAGATCACATCCGGCAGATTGAAGGCGAGGAGTGGCATCACCGCGAGCTCGTCGGCGGCTTGCTCCAGCAGCTCGGCGGAAAACCGAGCCCTCTGCGCGAATTCATCTTCTGGTGGATCGGCCACTTCATCGCCGGCTTCTGCCACGTCGGCGGCTGGTTCGCACCGATGTACGGCGCCGGCCGGCTGGAGCGAGGCAACATCGTCGAGTACGAGGATGCGGCGGTGTTCGCGGCGGAGTGTGGCCACGACGAGATGATCGACTGCCTTCTGACGATGGCCGAGGTGGAGTGGGATCACGAAGCGTACTTTCGGACCAAAGCGGCCAGCCATCCGTTCGTGCGGATCCTCAAGATGTGGCCAGCGACCGAGCCGAAGGAAGCGATCCGGGCCCGGTTCGCGGAGAACGAGAAGGCGACGGCGTAGGTGCGGCGGAAGTGGTGTATCCCTTTGCCGTCATCCTCATAGGTGTCGTGGTTCGAAACAAGCGTCGATGATTCAAAACCCAGCATCGACGGATCAAAAAGCACCGACGATGGGTCGAGACGCAGCATCGATGGTTCAAGACGCAGCATCGACTGTGTGAAAGACAGAATCGGAGATGGGAAACACAGCATCGTGGGTGCAGTGCACTTCATCGGGGGCGCAGTGCACTTCTTCGGGGGTGTAGTGCACTTCATCGGGGGTGCAGTGCGCTTCATCGGGGGTGCAGCGCACTTCTTCGGGGGTGCAGAACAAGTCGCCGGGGGTGCAGAACAAGTCGCTGGGGGTGCAGAACAAGTCACCGGGGGTGCAGAACAAGTCACCGGGGGTGCAGAACAAGTCACCGGGGGTGCAGAACA
>DATLVW010000138.1:0-14596 GCA_035577085.1 Thermoanaerobaculia bacterium | reverse complement strand
CTCCAGGATGGCGCGCAACGCCCGCGCGCCGAGCTTCTGTTTCAGCGCCGCCTCGGCGATCGCATAGAGCGCGCCGGCGGAGAACTCGAGCTGGATCTGGTCGAGCGCGCAGAGGCGCTGGTACTCCGGGATCATCGCCTCGCGTGGCTCGGTGAGGATGGTGACGAGATCGTCAGCGGTGAGGGAGTCGAGCTCGACGTGGACGGGAAGGCGTCCGAGGAGCTCGGGTAGGAAGCCGTACTTGACCAACTCTTCGGTGGAGATGTCTTTCGCGGGAACATCGCCATCGCCGAAGAAGCCGATCGGCTTGGCGTCGCTGTTGTCGTCGATGTCGCTGAACGCGCCGGCACAGATGAAGAGAATGTTGGCGATGTCGATTTCGACGTAGTCGTACTTGTTCCAGTGTGACGTGACGTTCAGTGGAACGAAGAGCTTCTCGCCCTCGAGGATCTTGAGCAGCGACTGCTGCACGCCTTCGCCGCCGATGTCGCGCGATCCGGAGCCGGTGCGCGTGCCGCCGGAGCGCCGCGCGATCTTGTCGATCTCGTCGATGAAGACGATTCCGTTCTCCGCGGCGTCAACGTTCTGATTCGTGGCAAAGAGCAGCCTTCCGATCGCGACCTCGACATCCTCCCCGTAATACCCAGCCTCGGTGAACGCAGTTGCATCGTTGTAGGCGAAGGGAACGTCAAGGATCTTGGCCAGGGTGCGGGCCAGGTAGGTCTTGCCCGATCCCGAGGGGCCGATCATCAGGATGTTCGACTTGCGGATGGAGACGTCGCCGCCGAACTTCAGGTACTCGATTCGCTTGAGATGGTTGTACGCGGCGATGGCCAGGACTTCTTTGGCGTGCTTCTGGCCGACGACGTATTGATCGAGCTGTTCGTAGATGCGCCGCGGTGTGACGTGCAGGAAGCGGTAGATGTCACGCTTTTCCTTCATGGGCGGCGAGTCGAGTATAAGCCCGGGGAGGAGAGATCAGAGGAGCGGAGACTAGAGATCAGAGATCAGAGGTCAGCGATTAGGAAGATGCAGACTAGATGTAGACATCGGAGAGGAACCGTGCTTCCCCCTGATCTCTTGTCTCTGGTTCCCTGATCTCTGGTTCCTTGATCTCTTGTCTCTGGTCCTCTGATCTCTGCTTCCCGCTTCATGAGGGATTTAAGCCAGATGTGTGAGACTGCCGCCCCTTCATGTGCGGAATCAACGGCATCGTCTCCTTTCGCGCCGGCGCACCGTTGGTCGACCTCGATGAGTTGACGCGAACACGGGAGGCGATGCGAGCGCGTGGTCCGGACGCAGCCGGTTCGTGGATGTCGAGCGACGGACGTACCGGTTTCGGTCACCGGCGCCTCTCCATCATCGACGTCAGCGCCCGCGCCAATCAGCCGATGGTCAGCCGCGATGGCCGGATGGTGTTGACGTTCAACGGAGAGATTTACAACTACGCGGAGTTGCGCGCGGACCTCGAGGCCGAGGGCGAGACGTTCGATACGACGTCAGACACGGAAGTGGTTCTGCGAATGTACGCAAAGTGGGGCGACGCCATGCTCCCTCGGATGCGTGGCATGTTCGCCTTCGCGATCTGGGATGCGCGAACGCGGACGCTGTTCGTTGCCCGCGATCCGTACGGGATCAAGCCGCTCTACTACGCGAACGACGGGGCGACGTTCCGTTTCGCGTCGCAGGTCAAAGCCCTTCTGGCTGGTGGAAACGTATCGGCGACGCGCGATCCGGCCGGCATCGTCGGATTTCTGCTGCGCGGCAACATTCCTGAGCCCTTCACGATCTACGAAGCGATCCGCGAATTGCCGGCAGGCAGCTCGATGATCGTCACGGAGAGTGGTCCGTCGGAGCCTCGCTCCTATTTTTCGATTGCCGGAATCCTTCGCGAAGCTGTGAAGGAGAACGTTCGTTTCAGCGAGGAGGAACGGGCTGCGATCATCGCTGACGCTGTCCGCGAGTCGGTTCGCTACCACCTCGTCGCCGACGTTCCCGTCGGCGCGTTTCTCTCCGCCGGCCGCGACTCCGGCACCATCACCGCCCTGGCAATGGAGAGCATCCGCGACCTGCACACGGTGACTCTCCGCTTTGCGGAATACGACGGAACTCCCAAGGACGAAGCGCCGCTGGCCGCGGTGGTGGCCAGGGAGTACGGAACGATTCACCGGACGTCGACACTCTCGTCCGAGGCGTTTCACACTGCGCTGCCGCAGGCGCTCGAGGCGATGGATCAGCCGACTCTCGACGGGCTCAACTCCTACTTCGTTTGCAAGGCAGCCGCGGAACTCGGCTGGAAGGTCGCGCTCTCGGGCACGGGTGGTGACGAGTTGTTCGGCGGCTACTCGACCTTCCGCATCATCCCGAGAGTGGTGCGCATGTTCGGCGCGTTCCGGTACATGCCACGCCTGGCTGGTGCCTTCGCCCGGATGCAACCGAAGATGGCCAGAACCGAGGCCCGTTTCAGCCCGAAGACGGCGTACACATTGAAGTACTGCACGTCGTACGAAGGTGCCTATCTGATGAAGCGCGGCCTCTTCCTGCCGGATGACGTTGCGTCCGTGGTGGGCGACGAGATGGCATGCGAGGGGTTGAAGCGTCTCCGCATTCTCGACCTCATCCGCGAAACCATCACGCCCGATCCCGGAACGCCGGTCGCACGCGTCATGGCGCTCGAATCGTCGTTGTTCCTGCGAAGCCAGCTGCTTCGCGACATCGACTGGGCCTCGATGGCGCATTCGCTCGAAGTACGCGTACCGCTAGTCGACGCTTTTCTTCTCCGGCAAGTTGCTCCCGCAATCGTCGCAAACGGCCGCCTCAACGGAAAAGACCTCCTTGCCGCCTCGCCGCGGCAGCCGCTGCCGGCAGCGATTCTCCAGCGCAAGAAGAGCGGCTTCACGGTCCCCATCCGCACCTGGCTCGGCCACGACCGCGAAGCGAAATCGCAATTCGGCGGCCGGCCGTGGGCGAGCTATGTGCTCGAAGCGGGCGGCCATCTTCCTGCCACGCTGGCCTGACATCCGTCAGACAAGCCTCACGTAAAAATCCTTTGCTCTCCAGCGTCATTCTTGACGCTGCGCCGCTTCGCGTTTTCGCGTAAGTCGCGTTTTCGCAATGACTTGCACGTTTAGGCACGCTGGCCGTCCGATCGCACTAAGAAGCCGCGAAAGGAGGTGGTGCCAAACGGAGCCACGAGTTTTCATCTGATGTAGGGGATCAACGGTCCTCGTGTGGGAAACAGCCAAAACAACGAAACGCGTCAACGTTCAACCAACCAATCAACCACCAACAAATAAGGAGAAAAAGACCATGCGGAAGTCCCACCTCATCGTCCTTTCGGCAATTCTCATCCTCTCGATGTCGACCGCGGTCATGGCGGCCGACACACAGCAGACCCAGGCCGCACCGACAGGCGTCGTCAATATCAACAGCGCGGACGTGGCGCAGCTCGCATTCCTGCCGCGCGTCGGCGTCAAAGCGGCACAGCGCATCATCGACTATCGCAAGGAGCACGGCAGCTTCAAGAAGACCTCGGACCTGATGCAGGTCAAGGGCTTCGGCGAGAAGTCGTACGAGCGTCTGGCTGGCTACCTTTCGGTCGACGGCAAGACGACGCTGGCCGCGAAGGTTCACGCCGGCCGCCTCGGTGGCGGAAAGCGCACCAAGTCCGTCAAGCCTTCGAAGTCGTCCTCATCGCCCTCCCCCGCGACGCGGTAACGCGCCGCCCCTCCAAAAAGGCCGCCTCGCGCAAGCGGGGCGGCCACCTCGGAGAGGTCAGCGTCAGAGATCAGCGGCCAGACCGATCGCTGCTGTCTGCCGGCTGATCCCCAACCACCTGATCACCCGAAAGGAGAACGTGTGCCTAAACGTCAACGCGGTTTCAACTTGATCGAGATCCTGGTCGTCGTCGCCATCATCGGAATCATCGCCCTTTGCGCGGTTCCCTCCTTCGCCAGCTTCAGGCGGCGTGTCTCCTGCGCGGCGGCGGGCAACGAAATGCGCAGCATCCTGCGTGCAGTCCGTTCGCGTGCAATCACCCGAGGAGCGAATGCCGGCGTGAAGTTCGTGAATACGGGGAGCAACTGGACCTACACGCTTTACGACGACGGCAACGGCAACGGAATCGCCAATGCCGACATCAAGTCCGGCGTCGACCGGCGCTACTTCGGCCCGGCGGTGACGATGCCGCTGTACCACATCGCCGCGATCGCGCAGCTGCCAAACGGATTGCGCGATCCCGATGGCGATCCGCTCAAGCCCGACGATCCTGCCCTTCAATTCGGCCGCTCGACGATCTGCTCGTTCTCGCCGTTGGGAAACGGCACTCCGGGGACGATCTACATCAGCGACGGCATCGACCAGCTCTACGCGGTTCGCGTGTTTGGCCCAAGCGGAAGGGTGCGACTGCTGCGCTACAACAGCGGGAATCGGAAGTGGGAGGAGCGATGAGAGTCGTTCGCTCTTCCTGCGTACGGCGTGCTGCCTCCTCCCTTGAGCAGACACTCTTCCCACGGCGCAGGAACATCTTTCTTTCGGAGTGTCTCGCCCCCCTCATCCGGCTTCGCCACCTTCTCCCCCCGCAAAAAGCGCGGGGGGAGAAGGCGCTCGATGATAGAGCACCGCGATTTGCTCGAAGTAAGGCGTTCGATGGTAGAGCTGCGTTGGAGTTACGGTGCTCCGCGCCGCACTACGAGTCTCTTTGCTTCGTAGGTTTGCACCACCGACAGGGGATTCGTTCGCAACGACTCCTCGGAGAAGGCGTCGGAGAGGATGCTGCCGTCCATGTCGCGGGCGACGGGAAGGCCGGCGATGTAGAGAACGGTGGGCACGACGTCGAAGGCGGTTGCGGAGCGAGGCTTGTCGCTGCGGACGATGCCAGGACCGCGGATCAGCACGAAGCCGTCGTCGGCGCTGGGATCGGCCGGATCGACGAAATCGCGGAGCAGCGCGTAAGGGGTCGCGGGCAGTTCCGGCGGGACGGGTCCGGACGGCGACACGATCACGAGCGTGTGATTGGGATAGTCGCGCGCGAGCGCCGCCAGGATCCGATCGATCTGTTCCGCGTACGCGCGCAGGACCATCCCCTTCACGGTCGAGCGGGGCGGAAGCTCGTTGCTGAAAATGTGAATGGCGCGTTGTGCCTGCTCCAGCCCACCGAGCGTGCAGACGGTGAGCGCAAAGCTCGGCGCCGAGGCGCGGAGGATGGCGACCGAGCTGAGGTCGTCGGCCAGACTGTTCACGATCCGCTGGCGCGCGTTGCCCGTGCCGTTGAAGCGCTGCGTATCCGCATCCGCAGGCACGGCCTTGAGTGCCGCCACGCTGGCGGCGAACTGCGGAGGAATGATCTCGCTCTCCTTTCGCGGTGGGCTTTCGAAGTAGCGATCGGTGACAAGGCGCGACGCTCCCATCGGTTGCGACCATGGCCAGCCGATCACCGCGGAACGAATGCCGAGCCGCTCGAAGACCGACCAGAAAGGAAGAGAGAGTCCGGAGGGAAGCGGCGTGGCCACGCGCTCGACCGGCGGAATCAGTCCCCACACTTTGAAGCCGACACCGCCCGGAATGATCAGGAATCGTTCGCCTGGACGATTGAGCGGCGTGCGATAGCCGAGGCGTCCCGTGACGCCGTGGCGGAACGGCAGCTTCCCGGTCGCGACCGAGGCCCACAGCGACTTCGGGCTGATCGTGGGGAAGGGCTCGAGGCGCGTGACGTAGTCGTGAGTCCGTGCCTGCTCGAAGAACGGCAGCGAGCCCTCGCCGGTCATCGTGAGGATCCAGTCGTAAGGCAGATTCCGGATGGCGACGACGATCACGGGACGCTGGCCGGCCACCGTCCCGACATTCGCCACCACCGACTGCGCCTCGGTGCGGTAACTGTCGCGGCGCTGGTAGAGGAAGACGGACGAAACCGCGATCAGCAGCACGCCGCAGATGAAGAGGATGCGCGAGGTGCGGCGGCTGGCATTGCGCTCGGCAAACCAGAGCAGCAGGAGCGCGAACGAGGTCGCGGTGATCACGTTCGTCGCTTTCGACAGCACTCGCACGGCGCCGACCGGCAGATAGATGCGGAACACCTCGAGGTGCATCCAGTAGATGGCCGTGGCCACGAACGCGGCCAGAACGACGAAACCGAAGCCGTGTGGCCGGTAGTCGCGGTCAGTTTCCGGTTTGCCGAGGAGGCGTACGCGAAGGACGCGGAAGAGCCAGAGGACTGTACCGGCGAGCAGGCCGCAGATCAGGCCATAGACGATCGTGACCGTTGCCAGGCGACCGGGTGTGATGTCGATCTGCGGGTTGAGAAAGTAAAGAAGGTTGGCGATGTAGAGGCCGAAGATCGCACCTGCGAGTACGCGCTTGAGATACGCCCAACGAATCGGCATGCCGGCCCGCGCAGTGTATCGCGCGGAGGTGCGGCGTGATCACCGCGGCACGCATCCAAGAATGCTGCTCGCGGGAGGCAGTGCTCGAACTTTTCCGCGAGCTCGGGTACGAGGTCGCGCCAGTCGCCATCGCATTGGACGAGTGGCGCCGGGCCGGGATCGAGATCGGATGGAGCGACGCCATCACGCTCGATCTTGCCGCGCGTACGCCGGAGCTCGATCTCTACATCGTCAGCGGCGATCCACTGCCGGAGGCGGGTGCGATCGGGGCGTTCCTCCGTTCGCTCACGTCGTACAACGCGCTGGTCAAGCCGGTGGTCGTCGCAGTAGGGGGCGTCGCTTGTCGGGGGTCGGGAGTCGGAGCGGGTTCCGGGTTGCTCGGTTCCTGCGTTGTTGCGAGCAAGGAAACAGACCCATCTCCGACGCCCGACTCCCGACCAGCGACTTCCGCACCACGGCTGGAGATTCACGATCTTTCATCGCGGCGCGAGCATCGGCGACTCGACATCGACCTGGCACGCCCGTCGGCACACGCACTCGACAGGCTCAACCTGCTCGCTTCCGGCCGCGAGCCGGCGCGCATCTTCGACCGCGCCCTCGACCGCGAGTCGTTGACGCGCCAGTTCTTCGAGCGCTTTCGCCGCGCGGTGCGCGAGGTCTCGCTGGCGATCGTCGCGACACGTCCGCATGAGACGAAAGACGCCGCCGATGGTCAGGCGCTGCTGCTCCTCTCGCGCCTCCTGTTTCTCTACTTCATCCAGCAGAAAGGGTGGCTCAATGGCGAACGGCGCTTTCTGATCGACCGCATCGATGCCGCCATCCGCAACCGGCGCGGCGTTTACACCACACTTTTCACGCCGCTCTTTTTCGGCTGCCTCAACACGGCCGTTCGCGAGCGTGACGACGACGCGCATGGGCTCGGCCGGATCCCGTACCTCAACGGCGGTCTCTTCGAGCCCTCTCCCTTCGAAGAACGAAACCCGAGTCTCGATCTGCCGGACGAACTGCTGCGGCGCGTGGTCGAGGAGGTGTTCGAGAGTTTCGCGTTTTCGATCGACGAGTCGGATGCGGCCGGAACACACATCGATCCGGAGATGCTCGGAAAAGTATTCGAGTCGTTGATGGCGAACGAGGAGCGGCTGTCCACTGGCAGCTTCTACACGCCGCGCGCCATCGTCGACGTTCTGGCGGCCCGCGCGATCGTGGCGTGGCTGAGCGATGGCGACGACGCGGCGATGGACTTCCTGGAGGCTACGCTTCGCGGCGAGTCTGCGCGTCGCCCGCGCAATGCCCGTGCGCTCGCGCAGCGTCTGCAAGAGGTTGCCATCCTCGATCCGGCCTGTGGTTCCGGCGCGTTTCTTCTCGGCGCGCTTCGTGTCGTCGAGCGGCTCACGCTAGTGCTCGAGCAGGATGTCCCTCGCGATCTCCGCCGGCGCATCGTCGAGCGTTCGCTTTACGGCGTCGATCTGAAACCGGAGGCGGTGCGTCTCTGCGAGTTGCGATTGTGGCTGGCCATCGTCGCGCAGACGGATGCATCCGCCGACAGCATCCAGCCGTTGCCGAACCTCGACCGCAACATCCTGCAGGGCAACTCGCTCCTGAGCCCAACCGATTTTCTCGGCGACAATCGGGGCGACGTCTATCGCGAATGGATCTATGCGCTTCGGGCGCAGTCGGACCTCATCGCCCGCTACCGCAACGCGCCGCATCGCGAGCGTGCCTCCGTCGCGCGACTCATCCGTGCGAACGACGGACGCCTCGCCGCGGAGCTCGTGGCGAAGGCGATCGACCTCGATGAGCGCGAACAGGAACAGCTCTGCGCGCCGCAACGCGATCTCTTCGGCCGCCTTCGCGCGCTGAACATCGAGCGGTGCCGCGAGCTGTACGAGCGCATCGGCGCGAACCGCCGTCTGCTCGATCGGATTGAGGATGGCGAGATCGGATTCTTCTCCTTCGACGTCCACTTCGCCCATGTGATGGCGCGCGGCGGATTCGACGTCGTCGTCGGCAATCCCCCCTGGGTTCGCAACAGCCGCATCGAGCCGGGCATGAAACGAATGTACGCGGAGCGGTTTCCTCTCTTTCACGGCGACGGCACGCGCGGCGCGGCAGCATTTCATCAGCCCGATCTTTCGATCGCATTCGTCGAGCGCGCGCTCTCGTTGGCGGTGCAGGGAGGCGTCGTCTCGCTCCTGGTGCCCGCCAAGTTGCTCAATGCCGGCTATGCGGCGCCGTTGCGGCGCGCGTCGGCGGCGAACGTCGTCGCGCTCGACGATTGGTCCTCCGATGCCAAGCGCCACTTCGATGCCGACACGTTCCCGCTAGGCATGACGCTGTCGCGGCGCAACGGTGCCACTCCGTCGCCATGCATTTCCGTCACCGCGGCCGGCGAATCCTTCGCTGTTTCGCGCGCCGCGCTGACATTGCAAGGCTCCGAATGGTCCCTTCTGCCGCCCGATGTGCACGCGATCGTTGCGCGCATTCAAGCGTCGCACGCGTCACTCGGTGACACTCTCGGCCGCACGCCGGTGATGGGTGTGAAGACCGGCGACAACGGCTCGTTTTTCCTCGATGTCGGGCGCGTCCGCGCGAACACCATCGAGACCATCGACGGCCTTCAGGTTCCGCTCAGCGCCGTCTGCCGCTGCGTCCGCGGCCGCGATGTGCGGCGCTGGACGATCGGCGAACCGACGTGGATGCTCTGGCCGCCGGCGGGAGGTTGGCCGAATCCACCGCGTTGGGTCGAGCGCTTTGCCGAGGCGCGCGGCGTCGAAGTCGATTCGCTGAAATTGTCCTACATTCGTCCCGAGCATGTCGGCATCAAGGTGGTGTGGAAAGATCTTTCGCGCGGTCTTTGCGCTGCAGTGCTCGAGGATTCCGTGCGGCTCGGCGAGCGCAATATCCCGCTCGTTCCGAACCAGACGTTGTATGCGATCGATGCGGTGACGATCGACGAGGCGCATGTCATTGCAGCGATGTTGAACTCGACGATCGTCAATGTCCTGGCCATCGCCATCGCCGAGCGCGCCAAAGACTCGTACTTTCGCTATTTCGGACGCACTGTCGCGCGCTTGCCGCTTCCGGCCTTCTTCAACGCGAGCTCCTCCTGGAACCGGTTGCTCCGCGCGGCCCGGCGCGCAGCGGAGAGTCCGGCCGCGATGGAGGACATCGATCGAACCGTGGCTGTGCTCTACGGTGTTTCCAACGAAGAGCACGAGCGGCTGGCGTCGTTCCTTCGCAAGCGGCTTGGCCAGGCCGGCGATGCCTGACCTGGCGCCGCACCAGTGCGCGGCCGTTACGCGCGTGCTGTCGCTGATCGGCCGCTACGGCGGGGCGATTCTCGCGGACGAAGTCGGCCTCGGCAAGTCGTTTGTGGCAGCGACGGTGGCCGCACACTTTCAGCGCGGCGGATCAGACATCGAGATGATCATGCCTGCGTCGCTGACCGGGCAATGGCGCGAGACGTTGCGCGACTTCGCAGTCGAGGCGCGGATCATCACGCACGACGCCCTCGCGGGAGATCCGATCGTCGGTCAGGGCGACCGGCTCATTGTCGTCGACGAGGCGCACGCATTCCGCAATCGCCACACGCAGCGGTGGTGTGCCTTGGCGCGCCGCTCCGTTTGCGCGAGGCTGCTGCTCGTCACGGCGACGCCGATCTGCAACTCTGTCGACGACCTTCTCGCGCTCGTCTCGCTCATTGCTGCGGATGATGCTTTGCGGCTTCGCGGCGTCGCTTCGATCGATGACGCATTCGGCAGCCGCGACGCGCAGGCGCTCGACGTGATCGTGCGCGAGCTCGTCATCCGGCGCGAGCGCGACGTACTGCCGCCCGAGCTGCGCTTCGGCGCGCTCGACCGCCGCGTCATCCGCCATCCCGTTGTCGATGCGCCAATCGACGCATTGCAGTTTCCGCTGAGCGCCAGCGCACCACTGCTGCGGCAGTTTCTCAATAGGCGCCTCGAGTCGAGCCCCGCGGCGCTGCTCGAATCCGTTCGCCGCCAGCGCCATTTCTACGAGCGCGTCATCGAAAGCGGGCGCCCTCTTTCGCGGCGCGATTACCGGCAAGCGTTCGCAGCCGACGAAGATGCGGATGCGTTCCAGCAGGTTCTTTTCTGGGACTTACACGCGCCGGCATCAGGGATCGACCTCGACGCGATTCGAAGCGAACTGCGCACCCTCGAGGAGATTCGAATGATCGTCGAGCAAGCCGGGGACGCGAAAGTGTCGCTGCTCGAAGCGTCGCTGACCGATGATCCCACCCTTATCTTCACCGGCTCCGCGGCGACAGCACGCGCGTTGGCGCGCCGGCTTCATTGTGGACTGGCCACCGCGCGCGACGGACGCGGCGCGATCGAGGCCTTTCGCCGCGGATCGCTCGACCAGCTTGTCGCGACCGATCTCGCTTCCGAAGGGTTGAACCTGCAGCGGGCAGGCGTCGTCGTTCATTACGACATCCCCTGGAACCCGGTGAAACTCGATCAGCGCAACGGCCGCGCGCACCGCATCGGCCAGACCCGCGATTCCGTTCGCGCCATCTACTTTCTGCCCGAAGCGCGGAGCCGCGTCGTCGAAACGGTCGCGTCGAAGAACCGGACACGGAGGCGGATTCTCGATTCACGAAACGATGTCATCGTGACGCTCTCGCCAGGCTTGCTGACCCTCCCCCAACACCTCCCGAAAGATTCGCCGGCGCTGGCGTTGACACGCGCCCTCCGTTCACGAAGCCTGTGCCCGCCTCCCGCCCTCATGCGCCGCTATCGCGCCGGGGTCGAGCTGCTCTTCGAAGCCATGGCCTGCGAATACCTTGACGCACGCCGGCTCGCGGAATTGGAGGTGGTACTGGAGCGAGAGCGAGCGCTCACTTCCTCCGTGATGACTGCGCTGGAGTGCTCTTCCGTGCAGGTCTCGGGCTCTGTCGAATCGAACGAGTCTCTTCAGCGGTAAACAGGAACTTGCGAGCAGGCCCGACCTCTCCGCGAAGGATTTGCCCGGCTTCCCGTACGCTTTCTACGAGCTCATCAAAATCACGTCTTTTCATTTGACCTCTCACAATCCAGCAACGTCTGCGAATTTCGACTTCGCCCCGACAGCACTCGGGCGAGGACGCCCGAGTGCCCGCGGTCGAGACGACCGCACTCCTACGACCTGCACGCCTCGCGGCGCTTGGGAAAAGCCGGTAAACTTTCCTTCCATGCGCCACATCGCGATCGAGGTCGACAACGCCAAACTACGCGACTTCTGTCGTCGCTGGAAGCTCACAGAGCTCTCTCTTTTCGGCAGCGTCGTGACGGGCAACTTCGGCCCAAACAGCGATGTTGACGTGATGGTGCAGTTCGCAGATGGCGCGCCATGGAGCCTGACCAGCTGGTTGGAGATGCAGCGGGAGCTTGAGTCACTCTTTCAGCGCCACGTCGATCTCGTCGAGCGCGAGGCGATCGAACGAAGCGACAACCGCTTCCGGAAGCGCGAGATCCTCTCATCGGCGGTGGCCCTTGACGTTGCGTGACCTCGGGTATCTCGAGGACATGCGCGTACATGCAAGAGACGCCCTTGCCATCGCAAACCAAATCGGGCGTACCGCCTTTCTCGATAACCGGCCGATGCAACATGCAGTCATCCGCTGCTTGACTGTCGTCGGCGAGGCTGCCAATCGAGTCTCGGAAGAGACATGCCGGGCATTGCCGGACGTGGCCTGGAGCGAAGCCGTCGGACTACGCAACGTGCTTGTCCACGACTACCACCGCATCGATATCGCCCGAATCTGGACAATCGTTGAAGAGTACCTTCCGCCACTCCTCGCCGCCCTCGATTCCTATCTCTCCCCGATTGAGTGAGTCACGGATCGGTTCCCGCCCCCGATTCCCTTCCCCCTCAACCCTGTATAATCCTCGCCTGTCTCCACGCATATGAGCGAGCTCGTCTCGGCAGAACAGCCGGTCGTCCCCACGCCGCGCCTCGGTGTTCAGGCAGTCCTGCGCACCGATGTGGGGCTGGTGCGCTCGGAGAATCAGGACTTCGGCACCTACACGACGCCGCGTGAGGAGAGCCACAGTCATCCTGGCGGACGGCTGCTCGTCGTCGCGGACGGCATGGGCGGGCATCGCGGCGGCGCCACTGCATCGCGGCTCGCCGGTGAGACGGTGAAGGCTCAATATCTCGGCAGCGAGACCTACGACATCTCCCAGGCGTTGCGCGAGGCGCTGGCTCGGGCCAACGCACGGATCTTCTCCGAGGCGCAAGCAAATCCGGATCTCCGAGGGATGGGGACGACGACTTCGGCGCTCGTCGTCAAGAACAACCAAGCCTGGTTCGCACACGTCGGCGACTCGCGAATCTACGTAGTCCGCGGCGATGACATCCGCCAGATCACCGAGGATCACTCGCTTGTCGCGTCGATGGTGCGGGAAGGGCTGCTCACCGCAAAAGAGGCTGAGACGCATCCGCGCCGCAACGTCCTGCAACGTTCGATGGGAGTTAGCGAGGACGTCGATATCGACGTCAATGGCCCGTTCGACGTGCAGAAGGACGACGTCTTCATTCTCTGCAGCGACGGCCTGCACGGCCTCGTCAAAGAGCCGGAGCTGAAAGAGATTGCTGCCCTGCCGATCGATCAGGCGGCCACCGAGTACGTGAAGCGCGCGCTGTCGCGGGGAGCGCCGGACAACGTCACCGTGATCGTGGCGAAGATCGTCGCTGCCGATGACCCCGGCGACGCGACGCTCGTCGATGCCGATGAGACGCTGGCCGATCACCCCTACGATGAGACACAGCGCGACACGGCACCCATCATGCCGCTGACCGAACCGATTCCTGCAAAGGCCGAGGAGTCCGCGCCAACGGCGGCGCATTCCTCGGTCTCCGCAGAGCCAGCCACTGCGCCGGGCAATGTGCCGCTAGAACACGCCGATGCCGCTACTCCCGGCGATACGCTCGAGACGCCCGTCGAGCCGGACGCAGCAACGGCAAAGACGATCGAAACGCCGATCGGCGTCAATCCCGCCCCGGCCCCTCGGGGATCGCTACTCGGCTGGATTCTCATCATCGTTCTCGCGCTCGGTGCCGCTGGCGCCTGGGTCTACTGGAATCAACATCAAGGAGCCGCCTCCAAAACCACCGCTCCCTCACGCCGGTAACCTCCCGATGGCACCCCTGTCCCGCTTCCTCTTCGTCCTTCTGTTTCTCACAACGCTCGGTTGCCGCGGCGATGTGGCGCACCTCGATGACGTCGGGAAGATGGTCTACGAGGTGAAGCCGGCGGTCGTGCGCATCAGCGCGTTCGCGACCGCGCAATTCCGCTACGCGCCGTCGACGATCAAGAGCATCGAAGCGGCGCTGAAGCAGGATGGCTTCGGCGTCACTGCGCAGAACCTCGGCCAGAACGAAATGGATGTGCCGACGGGAGCTGGCGGCAGCGGCAGCGGCTTCATCATCAATCCCGATGGCCTCATTCTCACGAGCGGGCATGTCGTCGCACCGACGCGCGACGCCGCCACGCTCGATCGCGATCTCCTTCACAACGGAGCGATCGCGGCGCTGATCAAACACTTTCCGGTCGACGAGCTTCGCAAACTTCATCGAACCGGTGCGCTCGATCGCTACATCGACACGCTGACCGCCAACGGCCATCTCGTGGCGCGTGAAGTGACCAACGAAGTCGATCTGTCGAACGGCGAGATACTGCCGTTCACGATCGAGCGCTTCTCGCCGCCGTTGGCGCAGCATGGGACCGATCTCGCCCTTCTGCGCGTGAAACGGAAAAACTTGCCCGTGGCGACGCTCGGCGACTCCGACTCCACTCGTGTGAGCGAGTCGATCTGGGCGTTCGGCTATCCCGCTGTGGCCAGCAGCACCGACGATGTCATCGGCGGCTGGCTTTCGCGCGACAGCGACCTCGAGACGACTCTCAGTCCCGGCATCATCACCGCCATCAAACGAAACGTCGCCAACACGCCGGTGTTTCAGTCGAACGTCGCCATCTATCAGGGCAACTCGGGCGGGCCAGCCGTCAACCGGAACGGCGAAGTCGTCGGCATCTCGACCTGGGGCCGCAGCGACGCGGAGGCGATCAAGTTTCTCGTTCCGATCAACGTCGCCCGGAGTTTTCTTGCCGAGGCAAAGGTGCCGATCAACATGCAGGGGGAGTTCGACAAGCATTACCGCGCATCGCTTGACGCCGCGCAGGATGGCAAGTGGACCGTGGCATCGAGCGAGCT
>DATLVW010000137.1:0-2740 GCA_035577085.1 Thermoanaerobaculia bacterium | reverse complement strand
TCGTTCGCGCTCGGCGACTGTGCTTCGGTTTTGTCTATTGAACACGCGGCCAGGGCACTGCCCGCGATTGCGGTAACGGCGGTGTTTCGCAGGAAATCCCGGCGCGAACCCTTCTTAGCGAACAGTGCGACGGGCATCTTTACCTGGTCGTTCGTGGACATGGAGCTTCCTCTCGAATGAGGTGAATCCGGCACATGCCCAACTTACGATTCAGCGAGCGTTGACTCTGTCGTGGGTTGGAGGATTATTCAGAGGGAAACGACGCCCTTTTGTAGGGGATAACCGGACACAGATGGCCGACCGGATAACGCACGACATTCTGGCAGAGATCGTGGAGATCGCGGCGGATGCGATCATCTGCATGGATGCATTTCAGCGCATCACCTTCTTCAACAAAGGGGCGGAGGCCATTTTCGGCTGGACGTCCGTGGAGATCGTCGGGCAGCGTATCGAGACGCTGATTCCGGAGCGGTATCGGTCCATTCACCCCCACCACGTTGCTGAATTTGGCCGCTCCCAGGTGACCGCGAGACGGATGGGTGAGCGACGCGAGATCGCGGGTGTCCGGAAGAACGGCGAGGAGTTTCCAGCCGAGGCCGCAATAGCGCAAGTCCACCAGGGCGAGAATGTCGTCTACTCCGTCGTGCTTCGCGACGTCACAGTCCGCAAGCGCTTCGAGCAGCGACAACAATTCCTTGCCGAGGCGGGCGAGAAGCTGGCGTCTGCATTCGGATCATCGGAGACGTTGAATCAGGTGGCGCGGTTGGCGGTTCCTTCCATGGCTGACGGCTGCATCCTGGAAAACAGAGTTGGAAATGGGTTCCTGGCAGGCGCCGCGGCTCACGTCGATCCGGCCATTGAGGAACTGCTCGATGAGATCGGCCTGGCTGGCGCGCGTGTTCCGCCCAAAGGGCATCCGCTGACAGAGATTCTCGGAAAGCCAGTTCCTGTCTTGTTGCAGTCCGAAGCGGCGTCCAGCCTTCTGGAAGCGAGCGCCAACCTCGCGTACATCAAGGCGGTAAGAGCGATGAATCCGCAATCCGCCCTCTTCCTTCCGCTCATTGCGCGTGAGCAACTGATCGGTGCGCTAACCCTTTTTCGCACGAGTCGCGGCTTCGATGGCGACGATCTCGGGTTCGCAGAAGATCTCGCGCGGCTGGCGGCGCTGGCTTTGGATAACGCGCGTCTGCATGACACCGTGCGCGCCAGCCTGCGTTCTCGTGACGAGATGCTTGGTGTCGTCTCTCACGATCTCAGAAACCCTGTCGCCGCCGTCAAGATGCTGAGTCGCACCTTGCTCGGCGCACAGGAGAATGACGGAACGCAGGCGCACGAAAGCATCGCGTTGATTTCTCAGGCAGCTGAGCAGATGGATGCGCTCATCAGGGATCTTCTCGATGTGAACCGGCTCGACTCGGGAAATCTCTCCATCTCCGCTGTACCAGTGGAGCCCTCGGTTCTCCTCACTGATTCGCTGCAGACTCTTCGGCCGCTCGTCGAAGAAAAGGGCATCGACCTCGACATCCAGATAGAAACGGCTTTGCCCAAAGTCGCCGCGGATCGCGAGCGAATTCAGCAGACGCTGTCGAATCTCGTTGGAAATGCGATCAAGTTTTCACCGACTGGTTCGAAGATTGTGGTAGTTGCGCGAAGCGACTCCGAAGGTGTGGTCTTTTCGGTGCTGGATCGTGGCCGTGGAATCGCCGAGGGGCAGCTGCCGAGAGTTTTTGATCGTTACTGGCAGTCCTCACGGACGGATCGACAGGGTGCGGGCCTCGGCCTCGCGATCGCGAAAGGCATCGTCGAGGCCCATGGCGGCAGGATCTGGATCGAGAGCCGGCTAGGCGAAGGAACTACCGCCTCATTCACACTTCCATTGGCCTGACCGATCACGGGTCATTGGGCTCCAACGGTTTCATCTTCGCTTCTCTCCCGCGCACGTCGCTGACGGCGATTCGGAAAAGCGTCTGTCTGAACGCAACCGGGTCTGTTTCGGTCAACGCGCCCGGGACGATCTTGCTCACCAGCTCGGCTGCCTTGGTCCATAGTTCCTCGGCACGCGGACTTCCGCGGGGGTGCATGATCCAGAAGCTTCCGTGGATGACAATGCTCCGCCAATCGAAAAGGTCGGTGACCTCGTCCAGCTCGAACGCGACCCATTGATTGTGTTTCAGCGCCGTGATCTTGTCGCCCTCTGAAGTGCGGCCGTACAGCCAGCCCCGCTCGTAGATGTAATGAATGGGCTGGATGTCGACCCTGTCGTGGAGTGAGAAGGCGAGACGACCGACGCGATTGCGGAGCAGCATCGACTCGATTTCATCACGCGACATTTCGCGGAAAATCACATCTCCGTGACGCGCTGACCACATCCGCTCCATTTCTGGAGCCTCCCTCGGCACATCCATCGCTGTCGCGGCTGTTCCGGCCCGCGGTGCCTTCGTGTCATTCATGTCAGACTCCAGCCAGGGCTTTTGTGCTCGCGTGTGCGTTGGTATTGGCAACCTCGATTGGGGTCCTGGGATGAAAGACGAGAAGCGAAGTCGTCGCGTTCCTCGTTACCTCGTCTGCAACCGTCCCGAAGACGAACCGGCTCATGCCGCCAATCCCGCTGGTGGCCAAAGCGATGATGTCAGCTCGCATGCGCCCCGAATAGTCGAGTATGGCAGTGGCGATGTCGTCGCTTAGCACGACGTCCTTGGTCACAGCGAGTCCCTCCTCCGTCAGGTAGCTCGCCGCGCGC
>DATLVW010000136.1:0-3901 GCA_035577085.1 Thermoanaerobaculia bacterium | reverse complement strand
CGTCGTCCAACAGCAGTCGTCGCACAAACTTCTTCGTGATGCCGCGTTGCAGTGCGATCGCAACCGAGAACACGAGGAACAACCCGTGCTGCATCAAATCGCTGAACTCATGGTCGCCCGCGTTCACCATCGCCGATGCGCGCAGCGCCGCGAGAAGCGCGGGACTCATCTGCGGTGGGACAGCAAACAAGTTCGCGGGCGTCACGGCATCGTCGCGAACATCGATGACATGAAAGCGCTCGGCGAACGTTCGGCGCTGATCCTGCGGCAGGCGCAGGACCGTCATCGCCGCATGCTCGGCCAGGACGATGCAGGTCTCTCCCTTGGGGTCGATAATCTCCACCCGATGTCCCGGTGCCGCCGCGAACCCTTCGACGATGAGTGACAGCGCGGACGACTTTCCGCTCCCGCTCGCGCCGCAGGTAAGGCCGTGGCCGAGGCCATCGGGCGCGAGACGCACGGCATCTCCATGCAGCGTCGATCCGAAGGGGAAGCTGTCTTTCCCGTCGAGGCTCGCGAGTGTGTCTGACGCAGAGGTGCTGGCCGCAGACGTATTCGCTCGTGCGCGTGTATAGGAGGTCTTCCGATCGCCGAACAGCAGATCGTAGACGCCCTTCACGGAGCCACCGGATCTTTTGGTTGGACCCGTTTCTTCCCGCCACCGCGGGCGAAGAAGATGTCCCAGGGATCTTTCTTCGGGCGAAAGAGCTTCTTTCGAAGAGCGAGGATCGCGTACGCGAAGAGCGACAGGATGACGAGCGCGCCGAGGCAGGACAGGCCCGCCCCAATCCGCGTTCCGATCGTCGCGGGATCAGGATGACCCAATGGTGCGGGTATGGGCTGAAAGAAGAGACCGAACAGGAGAGACGGGACCAGTGCGAGAGCGAAGCAGACACCCGCGGCGATGCGCAGCTGTCCGCCGAGCTTCGTCTTGGTAAGCGGGAGGCTCAGGACAAACAGGCCCACGGCAGCGGCGAAGAGGAGGCGGATCATCGCGCCGCCTCCAGAATCTGAGAGAATTCAGGTGTGGGCTGGGCCAGCAGGCCGAGCAGAGCGGTTCGATAATCGTCCACTCGCCCCAGCCAGGGTTGTTTCAGGGACTTGGCGGAGATCAGGGGCGCCCATCGAATGGATACGTGAGTAGAATCTCATCCAGAACTACGCGTCCGTGCAACTCGATCCTGATCAACCCCAAAGATGGAGTTGCCCGCGGGTCCGGGCAACTCGGCCGGGGGCCCACACCACGCGTGTCCGGCGTCAAGGAACACCATGACCTCATGCATCCCCGTGCGCGCCGCTGGCACTGCGCTCGAGCACCATGCGCAACGGTGCGTTGTCCGACTGGAACTCTACTCATGGACTGCTTGCTAATCCGGTGCGCGCTGGTCGAATTCAGCCGCCACAACCGAAATGTCTCCTTGGCGAAGCAGAAGTCTGGAACAATACTCGGTGGTCCGTCCTACCTAAAAGAGCGTTTACGTGATTTCGATTGCACTGAAGAGAGCGCCAGGAGTTGTCGGTGTTGTGGCCATCGCCGTAGCGATTGCCGCGGTTACCTCCAAAGAGATCTTCGATCGCACAAGAGACTTGGATCGCGTACTCATCAACCGACTTTCAGTTGCAGCGTCCAGACTTCCGAGCCGACTGCTTCGGGCGCGCCTCGGCGAACCGTTTGAACATGTGCCGCTGTTGATCTCGCGCGGAGCACCGGTCGCTGGCACCGCGCAACTCGAATTCCAAAGCGAGGCCCGCACGGTTGCCGCGGCGAACGGTGACAAGGCACCACGCGCAGTCGGCTTGGCCAAGCTTCTCCTGAACGACGCGGACGGCGCAATCGAGAGACTCGCTCCGCTTTGCCGGGCTGGGTCCTTGGACGTGTGCTCGGAGCTCGCTGCCGCGTATCTGTTGCAGTCAGAACGGCCAGAGAAACTGGCATCGGCGATCGACGGTCTCGCCGCTAGCGATCGCGCGCTATCGGCTGATCCGAATAATGCAGTGGCACTCTTTAACCGCGCGCTCCTGTTGCAGCGGCTCGAGCTGCGGGACGAGGCAGGGCAAATCGCATTTCGTGCAGCAACGGCATCGGTGGGCACGCCCTGGCAACAAGAGGCACTCGATCTTGTCGCCGTGCGGCGAACGAATGACGACTCGCGAACCTGGGATCGTGAGCGCCCGCGCCTCGAAAGTGCGGCACTCGCGAATGATGATCGCCGCGTTCAGGACATCGTCACCCGATTCCCTGAGCAGGCGAGAAAGTGGGGTGTTTCGATTTACCCGACACAGTGGGCCGATGATGTCTTGCTGGGGAGTGATGCTGCAAGTCGTGATCTGTCCACCGCGCGCACGATCGGACGTGTTCTGCAAACCATCAACCAAGACTCGCTCGTCGCAGACGCGGTTCACAGCATCGATGATTCGAAGGACAGAGCCACGACCTACGAAATCGCGGGCGCATATCTGATCTATCGCGATGGACGAATGGCGCTGAGTAAGGATCGAACGTCGGACGCTGAGAGGTTGCTCCGCGATGCGGAAGCGCAATTTCGTACGTTGCGCAGCCCGATGGTGCTCGCTGCTTCTTACTACAGGGGCGTTGCGACTCACGCATCGGGCCAAACCGCCGCCGCGGAGGAAATCCTCAGGCCGGTGCGCGAGGAACTGAAACGTCGCGGCTATCGCTCGTTGAACGCCGAGACCGGATGGGAACTTGGCTTGTGTCTTCTCGAGCGCGGCGACATCTCCGGCGCTGAGACGGTGTTCGCTGAATCTCGCGACACCTTCGACTTGCTTGGCGAGCGCCAGATGCGAGCGTCGATGGACGGGCTTCTCGCAAACGCCGCGGAGGTCGCCGGTGATCCCGAGCAAGCGTGGCGTTACCGCGTGAAGGCTCTCGCAGTGCAAACGATACCCCGCCGCCGTATCGGAATGCTTGCCGTGGCAATCAACGGATGCATCCAGCGCCACGAATGGACACGCGCATCGGCGCTTCTCAACCTCACGGTTGACGCAGCGGAACATGACCGCGATGCCATCGAGGTTGTCACGGCACTGCTGCAGCGCAGCACCGTCCTCGCTTATGAGCACGACGCGGCGGGCGCGCGTCACGATCTCGCCGAAATCGCTAGGTGGCGGAGATCTCCTGAGGTAATTTCAATCGCTTCGAGAATGCAAGCCGGAGCTGATTTCGTCGAGGGTTTATTGGAGCGAACCGATCGTGCAAACGTCGCGATCGCGGCGTTCGGCCGCGCTGCCAGCTATTATGCGCACCATCATCTCGAGATCTATGCACCGGCGGCGTATCTCGAGCGCGCCCGTGTCGAGCGTCGGGTCGGGCGGATCGGCAACAGCGCGCTGGACGTAAATGCCGGCCTCGCTGTTGCCGAGCAAATCCGGACGAGTGTTCGTGACGTTCAACAGCGCGCCATGAATTTGGCAACGATGAACGAGCTCTTCGACGAAGGACTGACAATCGCATATGAGCGCAATACCAAGAACGAAGCATTCGAGCTCGCGGAGCACGCCCGCGCGCGAAGCATTCTGGAGTCATTCAGCGGCGACGGCGATGCTCCGAATGCATTGCCGCTATCAATCGACGCAATCCGCAGCGCAATGGCGCCTGATTCCGCCATCATTGAATACGCGTCGCTCGACGAGTTCACCATTGCCTTCGTCGTGACGCCTTCACTTTTCGAAATGGCACGGCTCCCAGTCACGCGCGATGATATCCGCACTTTATCGGCGGCGACCGGCAGGGGAGCGATGAGCGATCCGTTCGAGCGTGCACACAAGATGTTGATCCAACCCTTAACGGCATGGTTGACGGGCGTGCACCAGCTCGCAATCGTCCCCGATGGCAATCTCTTCGCGTTACCTTTCGCCAGCCTTGGCACCGCGAACGGAC
>DATLVW010000135.1:0-8118 GCA_035577085.1 Thermoanaerobaculia bacterium | reverse complement strand
AGAGCCGGTGATACCGATGATGCGCGCGCGGCCGGTCGCGGGGTAGATGTCCGCCAGCAATCGCTCCGCGCGGCCGTCGTCACGCTCGACGAGCGATACGGCCTGCGCCAGCGCGCGGTATTTGCCGGAGGTGAGAGCGTGCGCGAGGGAGTCGGAAGTCGGGGGTTGGGAGTCTTCGCGGGAGTCGGGTATCGGGGGTCGGGAGTCGGAGTGATCGGCCATCGGAGACCTTTTACGCCGAGGCCTGGCGCGTGAAGATTGAAACGCGAAGCATGAGCGTTGACAGCTCCGGCTCCCGACACCCGACACCCGACACCCGGTAAGAACTCACGAACTCTCCGCCAGCAGACCCCGCGCGATCACCATCCGCTGGATCTCGCTAGTGCCTTCGCCGATGGTGCAGAGCTTCACGTCGCGGTAGAACTTTTCGGCTGGGAACTCTTTGATGAAGCCGTAGCCGCCGAAGATCTGGACACCTTTTTCAGTGGCGCGGACGGCGACTTCCGATGCGTACAGCTTGGCCATCGCGGAGGCCTGCGTCACTTTCTCGCCGGCATCTTTCATCGTGGCGGCGCGATAACAAAGCAGGCGCGCGGCGTCGATCTCGGTGGCCATGTCGGCGAGCATGAACTGGATGGCCTGAAACTCAGCGATCGACTTTCCGAAGGCGTGGCGCTGTTTGGCGTAGTCGCGCGCTGCTTCATACGCGCCGCGGGCGATGCCGACGGCGAGTGCGCCGATGGAGATGCGGCCGCCGTCGAGCACCTTCATCGCGCCGATGAATCCGTGCCCGATCTCGCCGAGGATGTTGGAGGCGGGGACGCGGCAATCTTCCATCACCAGCTCGGCGGTGTCGGAAACGCGCATGCCGAGTTTGTTTTCCTTCTTGCCCGCTCGGATGCCCGGCCGCGCCCTCTCGACAGCGAACGCGGTCACGCCGCGTTTCGAGTCGTTGCGGTCGGTGACGGCGAGCACGACGGAAATGTCGGCGTAGGTGGCGTTGGTGATGAAGTTCTTCGTGCCGTTCAGCACCCAGTCGTCACCGTCCTTCACCGCGGTGGTGTGCATGCCCGAGGCGTCGCTGCCGGAGCTTGGCTCGGTGAGTCCCCACGCGCCGATCCATTCGCCGGAAGTCAGTTTGGGAAGCCACTTCTTTTTCTGCTCGTCGTTGCCGGCGAGGTAGATATGTCCCGTGCAAAGCGAGTTGTGCGCAGCCACGCTGAGCGCGAAACCGCTGTCGATGACGGCGAGCTCTTCGACGACGTGGATGTAATCGATGTACGAAAGACCAGCGCCGCCGTACTCCTCGGGGATGGTGACGCCGAGCATGCCGAGGCCGCCGGCGCGCTTGAAGGTGTCAACGGGAAAATGCTGCGCCTCATCCCACTCCGGAAGGTGAGGCTTGATCTCGGCGAGCGCGAAATCGCGCACCATCTCTTGAATCTGCGTCTGCTCATCGGTGAGGCGGAAATCCATTCGGGCTCCTGGGGAAATCTGATTGTCGCGGGGGCGCGCAGGCTTTCACGCGCCGCACATGCGGAAGCAGGGATGATAGCAGGGAGAGAGGTGCTGGTAGCATCGGATGAGCGGTGGCCGGTCAATTTGAAAAACCGTTCATCACAGAGACACAGAGGTCACAGAGATATCTCTGTGCTCTCTGTGTCTCTGTGGTCGCCTTCGCTTTGGCAAACCTAAATCAGCATCCTGTAAACATCGTTCTTCCGCATCCCGAACTTCTCCGCTACCGCTTTGACCGCATCGTTGCGCCGCATCCCTCCAGCCCGCAGGCGCTCGAACTCGGCCGCGACCTCCTCTGGTGACGTGCTGGCGGCGGCTTTCAGCGCTGCCGCGAAAACGATCGTGATCTCGCCGTAGATCGACTGCCTCCCGCGCAACTCGGCGAGCACTTCGCTGATCGTGCCGCTGAGGATCTCCTCGTGCAGCTTCGTCATCTCGCGTGCGACGGTGACTTCGACGTCGCCGAGAACGGCGAGTGCGTCCTCGAGCGAGCCGACGACGCGTTCCGGCGATTCGTAGATGATCGCGGTGTGGCCGAGCTTCGCCATGTCGCGGTAGAAATCGGTGCGCTCGCCGGTGCGGTGCGGGGCGAAGCCGAGGAATGTGAAGGGGAGAGGTGCGATGCCGCTGGCGACGAGCGCGAGCACGCCTGCGAACGGGCCGGGAATTGGCTCGATCGTCAGTCCGCGCTCGCGCGCCAGGCGGACGAGGCGGAAGCCGGGATCGCTGACGACCGGCATGCCGGCGTCGGAGACGAGCGCGATCGTTTCTCCGGCTGCGATACGCTCAGCGAACGCTCCGGACTTGGCCTCTTCGGTGTGATCGTCGTACCTCTCGGACGGCTGATTGATGCCGAAGTGCGTCAGCAACTTGCGTGTATGCCGCGTGTCTTCGCAGAGGATGAGGTCCGCAGATTTGAGCGCCTCGATCGCGCGCGGCGGAAAATCGCCGAGGTTGCCGAGCGGCGTGCCGACGATGAGAAGTTTGCCCGGCATGAGGAGCGAGTGTATCGCGCGCCGTAGCGCCAAGGCTGGACGCAGCGAAAGGCGTAGCGCCGGCGGCTCGCCGGCTGTACCGGCGCCGGCCCGGCGGCGACGTTGAACACAACCTACGCCCGCAGCTCGTAACTCCTAGCCAGCAGAATCGCCGCCGAAGTCGCCACATTCAGCGACTCAATCCGCGTCGACATCCGAATGGCAATCGTTCGCGCGTGCTCAGCCAGGACAGGCGAGAGCCCAGCACCTTCGCTCCCAAACGCCAGCACCGCACGCCGCGCCGGAGGATCGCCAGCCTTACCACGCGCATCGGCCGCAACGATCGGCCATCCGCGCGTCAGCAGCTCCTCGACCGAGGCGCTGACAACGGGCACACTGAGGATCGCGCCGGCTGACGAGCGGATCGCCTTCGGACTGTATGGATCGGCGCAGCCGGGCAGCAGCACGATCCCGTTCGCGTCAAACGCGGCAGCCAATCGCACGATCGTTCCGACATTGCCTGGATCCTGAACACCGTCCAGCGCGATGACGACCGAAGCGTCGCGGGCGAAGACTTGATCGAGACTCGATTGCGGCCGATGAAAGAGGCCTATGACGTTCTGAGGCGATTTCGTTTCCGCGAGCGAATCAAAAAGTCCGGCAGTGAAATCGACGCCGCGCCCGAACGTCTTGATCGGCACCCATCCCGCCGCGACCGCGTCGGCCACGGCTTTCGGTCCTTCGATCACGATCTCATCGTCGTGGTCATGAATGGCTTCGCGTATCCGCTTGAACCATACGTTCTGCCTGCTGCTGATGGTCATCAACTAGAATGCGCGCTCCTGGCTCCGCGATGATACTGAAACTCATCAAGACGTCGACCGCTGCCTCCGCCGCGGCATGGTCGGCGCTCTGGACGTTCCCGGCCATTCTTCTTTCGTCGTTCATTATTGCCTGGGCTGCCGAGGCGGCGCAGTTTCTGATGGCGCAGGGATTGGCGCTGGCGATCCTGGCGTGGTTGCAGACGTTGCCGGAGTTCGCCGTCGAAGCGGTTATCGCCTGGCAGGCCGGGAAGGACCCGTCGAAGACGCACCTCGTGATCGCGAACTTCACCGGCAGTCTGCGGCTGCTGGTCGGACTGGGCTGGCCGATGATCTACTTCGTCGCCGCGGCGTTTGGCTGGAAGCGCGAGCACCGCTTCATCACTGTCGAGTTGGACGCCGAGCATTCCATCGAGGTCTTCGGGCTTTTCCTGCCGATCGCCTACTTCACATTCATCTGGTGGAAGGGGTCGCTGACGATTTGGGATGCGCTGCCGCTCATCGCTTCGTATGTTCTCTATCTCTGGATCCTGTGGAAGATCCCACCGCGCGATGACGAGGGGGAGGCGCTCGAGGATCTCGGATTCGTCCCGCGGCGCGTACTGATGATGCCGCCGAGGATGCGCAACGCTGCGATCCTGACGCTCTTCTTCGCCGGCGGCGGGATTCTCTTCTTCGCCGCGCACCCGTTCCTCGACTCGATGCTGGCCATCGCGACGTCACTCGGCGTCTCAACGTTCATTTTCGTGCAGTGGGTTGCGCCGTTCCTCTCCGAGTTCCCGGAAAAACTGAGCGCGTTCTACTGGGCGCGCAAGGTTCGGACGGCCAACATCGCGCTGATGAACATGGTCTCGTCCAACATCAATCAGTGGAGCATTCTCTCGGCGATGATCCCGATCATCTTCGTGTTCAGCGCCGGCGAGTTGCGGCCGCTGACGTTCGATGTACACCAGCGCGCTGAGATCCTCCTCACGATTCTGCAGAGCTTTATCGGCTTTCTTCTTCTGATGAACCTGCAATTGAAGATGCACGAAGCGCTCATTCTCTTCGTCCTGTGGTTAGCGCAATTCGCGATGCCGCCATGGCGCGGACCGATGATTTATGTGTATCTTGCGTGGTGCGCCGTCGAGCTGGTGCGCCTGGCCGTCAGCGGCCACGCTCCGCCGGCATGGCGGGGGTTGCGTACGACGCTCGCGGCGCGATTCTCGTGATGGAAATGAACGTGATCACACGACCTGATATCCGCTTCACGCGCCGCGTGCGCGAGATGCAGATCTCGCCGACGCTCGCGGTGATGAACCGCGCCATCGAGTTGACCGCGCAGGGAGTCGACGTCGTCGATCTCGGGCCCGGTGAGCCCGACTTTCCGACGCCGGAGTCGGTCTGCGCCGCCGGCAAGCGCGCCATCGATCAGGGACTAACGAAGTACACGAGCGGCAACGGAACGAAAGCGCTTCGCGATGCGCTTGCCGGCCGCTACAACCGGCGTTACGGCACGTCGCTGGCGGCAGAGAACGTGATCGCAGGCACGGGCGGGAAACAGGAGCTGTTCAACATCACGCTGGCATTGGTCGACGAAGGCGATGAGGTCATCATTCCTTCGCCGTACTGGGTGAGCTTCCCAGACCAGGTTCTATTCGCTGGCGGAAAACCGGTTTTCGCCAAGACCGATGCGCGCAACGGCTTCCGTCCGACGCTGGAAGACATCGAAGCAGTGGCCAGCGAGCGAACCCGCGGCGTCATCATCAACTCGCCCAACAATCCGACGGGCGCGGTCATCACCGAGCAGGAGCTGCGCCGCATCGTCGAGTGGTGCGCCTCGCGCGACGCGTTCCTCATGTTCGACGAGACGTACGAGTTCTTCGTCTACGAGGGATCGAAGCACGTGTCCGCGGTGCGCTGGTTCGAAGAGTATCCGTCGACGATCATCGGCGTGAACTCGATGTCGAAGACATTCGCCATGACCGGCTGGCGATTGGGCTACGCCGTTGCGCATCGCGACGTGATCGCCGCGGCCGGGAAGATCCAGAGTCACTCGACATCGAATCCGAGCTCGATCTCGCAGGCTGCGGCGCTCGAGGCATTGGGCGGCGGCGAGGACGAAGTGCAGCGCATGTGGGAGGCCTATCACGAGCGGCGCGCGTGGCTGATTCCGGCCATCAATGCGATCGACGGACTGCGCTGTGACAACACGGATGGCGCTTTCTACATCTTCCCCGACGTGAGCAGTTTCTTTGGCGGCCGCATTCGCGATTCGCAGAGCTTCGCCGACTATCTGCTCGACGAAGCGCGCGTTGCCGTGATTCCTGGTTCCGCGTTTGGCAGCGACGACCACGTGCGCATCAGTTACGCAACGTCGATGGAGCGGCTGAAGGAAGGCGTGGGACGGATCGCGTCGGCGTTGAGCAAGCTGCGCTGAAAAATCAGAGATCAGAGATTCAGAGATCAGAGATCAGGTCGACAGCACCTACTGTTGAACTCTCTTGCCTCTCGTCTCCGTCAACGGCTCCATCTCTGATCTCTTTGTCTCCTGTCTCGGTCGCTTCGCATTCTGTCTCCGATCTCTTGTCTCTAATCTCCGTCTCCCGCGGCGCCTTCTGTCTCTGATCTCTTGTCTCTGATCTCTGTCTCCCGCTGGAATCAAGCCTCACACCCTCCCGTTACGATTCGCTGTCCAAATGATCGCGCAATAAGGCAACAAAGGAGATTCTGTGAAGAAAGCAACGATTCTGATGATTCTCGCGCTCGCTGCTCCGGCAGTGTTCGCGCAGAACAAAGCGGCCGCACCGACGACGCCGGCTCCGGCGACTCCTGCGGCTTCGGCTCAGGCCGGAGATCCTGTGGTGGTCTCGGCGAGCGGTGTCACGATTCACAAGTCGGAGTTCGAGGCGGCACTCAAAACGCTTCCCGCCGAATACCAGAGCTACGCGCAGGGACCCGGCAAGAAGCAGTTTGCTGACGATTACCTGCGCATGCGTCTGCTCGCCAATGAGGGTATGAAGAGCGGGCTGGAGAACGATCCCGAAGTCCAAAACCAGCTCACGCTGATGCGCGAGAATCTCGTCGCCAGCGCGGAGTTGAAGAAGATCGACAGCGGTATTGCGGTCAGCGACGCCGACGTTCAGAAGGCGTACGCCGACAACGCGAAACAGTACGAGCAGGTCAAGGCGCGGCACATCCTCATCGCGCCGAAGGGAAGCCCGGCCGCACAAACGGGCAAGAAAGAGCTGACCGACGACGAAGCGAAAGCAAAGGCCGAGGATCTCCGCAAGCAGATCGTCGCCGGTGCGAACTTCGAGGAGCTCGCGAAGAAGGAATCGGACGACGCTGGCTCCGGTGCCCGCGGCGGCGACCTCGGAGCATTCGGCCACGGCCAGATGGTTCCGGAGTTCGAAGCGGCCGCGTTTGCCGCGAAGGTCGGTGAGGTCACGCCGGTCGTGAAGACGCAGTTCGGCTATCACATCATCAAAGTTGATGCACACGACTCGAAGCCGCTGGCCGAGGTTCGTCCGGAAATCGAGAAGAACCTCAAGCAGGTCAAGCTCCACGCCGCGCTCGACGCGATGAAGGACAGCGCCCACCCGGTGTACGACGAGAAGTACTTCGCGCCTCCTCCGGCACCCGAAGCCCCGGCCGCCGTGCCCGTCCCGCCCCCCGCTCCGAAGAGCGACACGAAGAAGGACGCTGTGACTCCGAAGAAGAAGCCGTAAGGCACATTCATCCGAATCAAACTGAAACGCCGCTGGGTCTCCAGCGGCGTTTTCGTTTCAGCGCTCGACTTCGAAGTCCGCGCCGATGGTAGGAAGCGCCTCGTTGAATATGACGGCAGTCTCGGCGATCGGAAAGAGCACGACATGGTTGCGGCCCTGAAAATCCATGACGATCTCGTAGAAGCCGTTGTCATTGATGGCGATGAGAGTGCCTGGCTTGCCCTTCAACTCGAGGCTGCGGCTGAAGATCGAGACCTTCGAAGGAATTTCCATTGCGTGTAAGGGTAGGTTGCGCGAGGGATGGAGTCAACGGGACAGCAGAGATCAGAGACGAAGAGATCAGAGATAGAGAGATCAGAGATCAAGGATCAGGCATCGCAGACAAATAGATCAAAGCCAGGGAGATCAGCGGCCAGACAAGAGACGAGAGATCAGAGACGAGAGACCAGAGACGAGAGACCAGAGACGAGAGACCAGAGACGAGAGACCAGAGACGAGAGACCAGAGACCAGCGTCTGATCTCTGATCTCTGTCTCACTGATCTCTGTCCCACCGCGGCTCAGCCCCCGAACGGCTTCCGGGGCGCTCTGCTGCCGCTCGCGCGGAGCAATCCGTTGATCAACCTTCCCACCTCTGACGATTTGCTCAGGGCAATCTTGAGTTGAGACTGGTTGATGTATTTGAAGCGTGCGGCGAGAATCAATTCGGTCTCAACTTCGAGCAGCGATCCGCGCGCGATGCCGAGGAACTGCTGCCATTCTCCGCGGGTGATCCTGCCGTGCCCCTCTGCGATGTTGGCCGGAACGGAGACCGCAGCGTTACGCACTTGACGTGCGAGACCGTACATCTCGCGCTTCGGAAACGCCTCAGTCAGTTCGTAGGCGCACTCCGCCAATACCATAGCCTTCTGCCATGCGATGAGATCCTGGTAATAGTCCGACATGATTTGCCGGTGCCTAGGGAGCGAGCATGCCGAGCGGCCGCCCGTGTGGGATTATGAGTCTACATGAAGCCTGCTGGAGATCAGAGATAATCAGAGATCAGAGATCGGGAAGCAGGATAGAGATCAGACGGGAATCGGATCAGAGATCAGAT